>JACQWB010000107.1 GCA_016209385.1 Candidatus Rokuibacteriota bacterium | reverse complement strand
GCGTGCCACAGCCTCCCTCGTCCCCCGCCGGGGGAGAGGGCAGGGTGAGGGGGAACCTGGTGCAGCCGCCCGTCAGGCCGGAACCAGGACGAAGCCTTCCATATGCTCGGAGGGGGGCTGCGCCCCCCTTCCGAACCTCCCCCCGACGTTGCGCGGGCGAAGCCCGCGCTCGGAGCGCTTCGGGCGTGTGCCGGTGGACGACTCGAGCGTTCGAGCGGAGTGTTTCAGCATCCCGCTAGAGGTTCACCGGGAGATAGGAAGTGAGCGTGGTCCAGGGGAACCGCCCTCGCCGCACCCGAACGGCGACAGCGCGCCGGCCGACCCCGGGAATGACTTCGACCCGGACCTCAACCCGGTAAGGGACTCCACCCCGCTCCACGCTCTCGATCCAGGGCGTCCGCGCGTAGGAGGCGAGCCGCTCGGGTGGCACGGCGCGGACCCGGTTCACCACCTCCTCGGACAACCGCTCCATGTCGGCCCGATTCCTTGACACGAAGGAAAGGAGGTGGCTCAGCATCCACGCCTGCCCCTACCGGAGCCGGAGCTTGAGGAGGCGCCGGGCATTGCCTTCGTAGATCTTGGCCTTCTCCTCAGGCGTCGCCCGCATCCGTTCCATCGCCTCGATGGTCCAGCGGATGAAGCCCGGTCCGCGCTCCGGGTCGAACGGCATGTCGGTGCCGAAGAGGATCCGGTCCGCTCCAAAGAAGGCCAGCCCGCACTCCATCGCGTGCCAGGCGCCGAAGAGGGCGGTGTCGCCGTAGAACATGCGGAAGTAGTCGAGGGGACGCCGTTTCAATCGGCCGCGCGCGGCCGCGTCGTCAGGGTCGTCCGTCCGCGTGCCGAGCTGGTCCAGCCCGTGTCCGGCCCGGCCTTCGAAGTAGGGGAGCATCGCGCCCATGTGGTGAGTGATGATCATGAGGTTGGGCCACCGGTCGAAGAGGCCGGCGAAGACGAGCCGTCCCATGGCGATCGTCGTCTCGTACGGCCAGCCGAAGGCCCACCAGAGGTCGTACCTGGAGCGCTTCTCGGTCGGGTAGTCGGCGAACGTCGCCGGGCGGGCGGGGTGGAGCCAAATCGGGAGCGCGAGGGTCGCCATCAGCTCGAAGATGGGCAGGAAGTCAGGCGCGTCGAGCGGCCGTCCGTTGACGTTGGAGAAGATCTGGACGCCGGTGGCCGCGAGCTGGCCGATCGCCCGGTCGATCTCCCTGAGCGAGGCGTCGGGGTTGTTCATCGGCAGCGAGGCGACAAAGCCCGGGAAGCGGTCCGGGTACTTGGCGACGATCTCGGCCATGCCGTCGTTGGCCAGCTGGGCCAGGTCGGGCGTGAGGTCGGGGCCGCCCACGGCCTCGAGGGGCGGCGAGGCCAGCGTGAGCACCTGCACGTACCCCTCGTGCCGATCCATGATCCTCAGGCGCTCGTCGAGGTCCACCAGCACCGGGATGCCGCGCACGCGCTTCTGCATGTACATGCCCGGCGGAGCGACTTCGACCATGCGCTCGTAGAACCGCCGCGGGAAGATGTGGGGGAAGATGTCGATCTTCATGGCCGTCCGATTATCTCATAGCTCGCGGCGCACGGGCATCGCGGGCTGCGGGAGCCGGGGCCGTCCCCGCCCATTCCACGAGTACCAGCAGGCCGCCGAGCGCCAGGCCCGCGAAGTTGGCGATGAGCCAGGCCCCGCTCGCCGGCGGGGGGATCAGGAGGAGCCCCGCCAGGCTGGTCCAGGCCCGCTTGCCCCAGCCGAGAGGACGGAACAGGTAGCCCGCACAGCCCACCCCCAGGAGGACCACCCCGATCACTGCCGTCCCAACTGCGAGGGTGATCTCCGTCGCCGATCCCGTCAGCAGGAGGGCCGGGTGGTAGGCGAAGACGAAGGGGACGACGTACGCGACGATGCCGAGCCGCATCCCGGCCCAGCCGGTCTTCATGAAGTCCGCGCGGCCGATGGAGGCAGCCGCATAGGTCGCGAGGCACACGGGCGGCGTGATCATCGAGAGCATGCCGAAGTAGAAGAGGAAGAGGTGGGCCCCCAGCGCCGAGATCCCGAGCTGAACCAGCGCCGGCCCGACCAGGACGGCCAGCATGATGTAGACGATCGCGGTCGGCATCCCCATCCCGAGGATGATGCAGACCGCGGCGGTCAGGATCAGGAGGGCGAGGGCGTTGCCCCCGGCCACGTTGACGAGGACCAGCGAGAACTTGAAGCCGAGGCCCGAGAGCTGGAGGACACCGATGACGAAGCCGGCGACCGCCGTGATCACCACGATGTCCAGCAGGACGCGCGCGGTCTCCTCGATCGCGGTGAGTAGCTTCCGCGCCGTCAGCCCGTCCTCGCGCTGGAGCGCCCCCACGAGGAGCGTCGCGATGACAGCGGCCATCCCCGCCTTTCCCGCTTGCCAGGTCGCGATCATCAGGGTATAGATCAGCACCCCGAGCGGGACCAGGAAGCTCCAGCCGCGGCGCATGACCTCGCGGAGGCGCGGGAGCTCCGCTGCGGGCAGGCCGACCAGCCCGTGCTTGGCCGCCTCCAGGTCGACCTGGACGAAGAGCGCCAGGTAGTAAAGGAGCGCCGGCACGACCGCGGCCAGGGCCACCTGGGAGTATGGAATTGCCAGGAACTCGGCGATGAGGAAGGCGGCGACGCCCATCACCGGAGGCATGATCTGACCGCCTGTGGAGGCGACCGCCTCGATGGCCGCCGCCATGTGGGGCGCGTAGCCGGTGCGCTTCATCATCGGGATCGTGATGGCGCCGTCCACGACGACGTTGGACACCGCACTCCCCGAGACCGTTCCGAAGAGGCTGGAGGCGGCGACGGAGACCTTGGCCGGTCCACCGCGGTAGCGGCCCATGGCGACCAGTGCGAGGTCGGTCAGGAACTTGTCCCCGCCCGCGGCGTAGAGGACCTGGCCGAAGAAGATGAACGCCACGACGATGCTCGCCGTCACCGCCAGCGGCAGCCCGAGGAGGCCGTTGGTGTCGAGATAGAGGTAGACCGCGATCCGCTCCCAGCTCGAGCCCCTGGCGTAGAGGAGGCCGGGGAAGAGATAGGCGAACTTCGCGTAGAGGATGAACAGGGCGCCGAGGCCCACCATGACCCATCCGACGAGCCGTCGTGTCGCCTCCAGGACGAGCACGATCGCGAGGCCACCCAAGAGCACCTTGTCCCACGTCACGACGCCGAGCTGGTAGGCAATGGTGGGGTAGCGGGCGACGACGTAGAGGCCGGCGGCGAGACCGCCGAGGGAGAGGCACCAGTCGTACCCCGGCACCCGATGACCGGGCGCCCGCGCGCGCTCCTTGACGCTCAGGAAGACGATGGCGAGGGCCAGGGCCAGGAAGAGGCCGAGGTACTGCTCCTTGAAGAATGTCCAGGGGAACGCGTGGTGGATCTCGAGCGCCCAGCTCGCGCCGAGGAGCGTCAACGCCACGAGGAGCGTACGCTCCAGCAGCCTGGCGGGGCCGGACAGCTCGCGGAACTTGGAGGATCCCTCAACCGTGCTCACCGGATCACGCGATCGGCGCACAAGAGGTAGGGCTGAGGGATCGTGAGCGCGAGCGCCCTGTGGCCCACCTCATACGCCAAGAGCGCGGCGCACTTCTCGGTCGATGGCGTCGAGGTCGGGTCTCGGCATGGAGCCTAGTTTCCGAGCGATCATGGTCCGCCTGATGGTTCGGAGGACCCCGGTGACCAGGGAAGGGAAGAGCAATCCGGCCCCCTTCCAGTCGGCGATCAGATGATCGCCGAAGAGACGGCGCCCGACGTTGCTGGTGACGGCCGCCACAATCACTTCCTGTCTCGTCCGGTTATAGGTTGGGGAGCTGATGACGACGGCCGGACGAAGCTTCTTCCCGGATTCGTCCGAGAACACGAAGCCGACCAAGACAATGTCGCCCCGACTATAGGCGGTCATACTCTGCGTCTTTGCGGTTGTCCCAAAGCTCCGCGAGCACCGGATCCGCCTTCGCGGTTAGGGCTAACACCCCTTCGCCATCATCGCCGAGATCCTCCCGAAGCCGCTCGTCGATCGCTTCCAAGACGTACTGCCGCACCGTGACGTCACGTTTCGCCGCTGCCAGGCGAAGACGACGACGGACCTCGGGCAGCACGTCAATGCTGATCCGTGGCCGTTTCGCCGATGACTCCATTGGCCGTGCCATACGCTTCACCTCCATTCACAGAGAATGATACAGAGAATGGCACAAAGACTCCATGGTGTCAATGACACCGTGGCTCGCGCGCCGAGATTTGTGTCGCTTCGCGGTCGCGCCTCAGTAGCCCTTCTGTTTGTCGATGAGGGCCAGGAGCGGCCGTCTGCTACGGAGGCGCCTCAGGTTCTCGCAGAACGTGGCGATCGCGCGGTCGGCGCGCCGCGGCGAGCCACCGGCCGTGTGGGGGGTCACGATGACCCGCGGGTGGCTCAGGAGCGGGTGGCCGGTCGGGAGGGGCTCGGGATCGGTCACGTCCAGCCCGGCGCCCCAGATGGACCCTTCGTCGAGGGCAGCGACCAGATCGTCGGTGTGGACGATGGCCCCGCGTGTCACGTTGATCAGAATCGAGGTCGGGCGCATCTGGCGGAAGCGATCGCGCGTGAAGAAGTGGTGGGTCGCCTTCGTCAGGGGCAGGCCGATGACGACGACGTCGGATTGACCGAGCAGCTCGGGCAGGCGATCCGGCTTCCAGATCGCTTCGACGCCGGGCTCGGGCGGCACGTCCTCGATGTCGACCGCCAGCACGCGCATCCGAAAGCCCAGCGCGCGGCGCGCCACCTCACGGCCGGTTCCCCCGAAGCCCACGATTCCCAGCGTCAGCTCGAGGAGCTCGCGCTGTTCGCGCCGGATCGGCTCGCGGAGCCGGTAGTCCAGATCGCGTAGGGCCGTGTGGATGCCCCGCGTCAGGCCGAGGAGAAGGGCGAAGGCGTGCTCGGCCAGGTGGATGCCGACCTCTCCCTTCTCGCTCGCCAGCACGACCTCGCTGTTGATCAGCTCGGGTGACAGGATGGCGTCCACGCCGGCGCCGAGCGCGTGGTAGTACCGGAGCCGGCGCTGGTGGACGAAGACGTCGTTGGGGACCCGGCCGAAGAGCACCTCGGCATCGGCGATCTCCGCGCGCTGTCGCATCGGGTCCTTCGCCTCGACCAGCGTGACGCCCAGACCGGCGGCCTCCAGGATGTGCGCGCGTTCCTCGGCGGTGAGGGAGGGGACGATGAGGTGGGGCGCGTAGAGAATCTTCACACGGTCTCCAGCAGCACGGCGCGTGATCTGTCGCGACCGACTCGGTCAGCCGACATCACTGGGACTCCACGTCGAAACCCGTGGCTTCGAGGCCCCAGCGCGTCACCTCGGCCACGAGGTCATTGGTGCGCCGCAGGCGGTCGATGAACTCCTGGACCATAGCGGTGAAGAAGGCAACCGCACCGCGGGGGTTCGTGTCGATGAGATGCTCGAGGGCGTTTCGATCGAGGGCGAACAGGATGGCGTCGGATTCCGCCCGGACCGTCGCTGAGCGCGGCAACCGACCGAAGAGGCTCATCTCGCCGAAGAAATCACCCGGCTCCATGCGCGCGAGCACGTTCTCGACGCTTCCCGTCACGGCCTTCGAGATGACGATTGTGCCGCGACGCACCAGGAACATCTCCTCCCCCGGCTCGCCCTCGAGAAATAGGGCCTGCCCCCGCTTTAGCGTGCGCTCGCGGAGGCGGCCCGCGAGCCCCGTCAGCTCGGAGCGCGTGAACTCCTCGAAGAGGGCGACGCCGGCGAGGAAAGAGGCCGCGTCCGATCCCGCACGCGGCGCTGCCTCGCCGAGGTCTTTTCGCGGGGAGCGCGGGCGGCTGGCGACCGCGAAGCCGACCGACGTGAGGTCGGCTTCGACCGGGCGGGACCGGCGGTCGGCCCGTCGACGTTCGAACTTCGGAGCGCGCGCGTCCTGTCGACGGTCGCGCCGGCGCCGATCCAGGATGACCGCGACGTCCTCGACGGCCGCGAGCTGTTGCCTCAGCGCCGCGTAGACTTCCGGCCGGTTCCGGTCCACGATGAACTGGTGCGGTGTCATTTCTCCCCCTCAGGTTCCCCGGCAGCTCACTGGATCACGTGGTCCGCCCGGAGGAGGACGGACTGCGGGATCGCGAGGTCAAGGGCTCTGGCAGTCTTCAGGTTGACGACGAACTCGAAACGCGTGGGCTGCTCGACGGGGAGGTCGGCGGGCCTGGCGCCCTTCAGGATCTTATCGACGTAGACGGGCGCGCGCCGGATCATCGCAATGAGGCTGGGCCCGTAGGACATCAAGGCCCCGTCGTCCACAAACTCTCTTACCTCGTATATCGCGGGCAGGCGGTGCTTCGCCGCGAGCGCCACGATGCGTTTTCGGTTGCGAAAGGTGAGGGGGTCGGTGAGAACAATAAACCCATCAGCCCGTTCATTGACCATTGCCGAAAACGCGGGCTCGATCTGTTCGGGCGTCCGCACCTCCAACGACTGAAGCTTGATGCCCAGCGTCGGCGCCGCGCTCTGCATCTCTCTGAAGCCGAGGACTCCCCCGGAACTGGCCGGATTCCAGAGGACGGCCAGGCGTGAGGCTCTGGGAACGGCTTCCTTGAGCAATCCCAGTTGCTTGGCGTTTAACTCTGGAAGAAGCGAGGAGAACCCGGTGATGTTCCCACCGGGTCGGGCGAGGCTCGAGACAAATCCGTCTCTCACGGGATCGCCGGCGGACACCATGACGATCGGGATCGTGCTGGTCGCTCGCTTGGCGGCGTGGACCCCTCGATCCCCAACCACGACGATGACGTCGACGCTGAGAGCGACCAGCTGGGCTGCAAGATCCGGGAGCTGTTCGGGCTTCCCCTCGGCGAACCGGTAGTCGATGGCGATGTTCTGGCCCTCGACGTACCCGAGCTCCCGCATCGCTTGCCGGCCCGCCTCGACATACGGGCCCGCGAAAGAAGCGGGAACAGCTGCGAGGACACCTATCCGGGGAACCTTCCTGGAGGGCTGGGCGTCGGCAGACAGCGGCGTCCACAGGATCCAGAGAGCAAAGCTCACGATCAGGATCAGGGTTCCCCGCTTCACGTTCGGCTCCTTGTTTTCGACGATTGAACGTTCACTGGATGAGCTGATCCGCGCGAAGGAGGATCGACTGGGGGATGGTGAGGCCGAGGGCCCTGGCGGTCTTGAGGTTGATGACCAGCTCGAAGCGCGTGGGTTGCTCCACGGGGAGGTCGGCCGGCTTGGTGCCTTTGAGGATCCTATCCACGTAGTAGGCGGCGCGTCGCCACTGGCCAGGAATGCTCGCCCCATAGGACATGAGAGCCCCAGCGTCCACATACTCCTTAATCGGAGCTAACGTCGGCAGCCGCCTCTTGACCGCGAAGTCGGCGATACGTCGTGCGTGACTGAGGAGGAAGGCGTCCCAAATCGGGATGAGCGCGCCGGGATTCTCCTTGATAATCTCGGCGAATGCGCGCTCGAAGTCGCTCGCATCTCGCACCTCCAAGGGTTGTAGTCTGACACCGGCCGCCGGAGCCACGGCCTTCATTTCCCTCAAGGCGAGCGCATTGCCCGGATTGGTCGGATTCCAGAGAACAGCTACGCGGGAGATCCTGGGAAACGTCTCCTTGAGCAGCTCTAGCCGCTTCCCCCATAACTCTGTGCCAAGGGCCGCCACCCCCGTGACGTTTCCACCCGGCCGCGCGAGGCTGGCCACGAGCCCGATCTCAACCGGGTCGAGCCCCACCCCTACCATGACGATGGGGATCGTGCTGGTCGCTTGCTTGGCAGCCCGGGTCGCCGGCGTGCCGTTCGACACGATGACGTCAACCTTGAGACGGACGAGCTCGGCCGCAAGCTCGGCGAGCCGTTCTACTCGCCCCTCCGCATATCGGTACTCAAAGGCGATGTTCTGGCCCTCGATGTAGCCGAACTCGCGGAGACCTTCACGGAATGCCTCGATCAAACCGGACTCAAGGCCGTGCCCAAGATGACCTAGCCGGGCAACTTTCGCGGGCGCCTGCGCGTCGGCTGCGAGTGGCGCCAAGAGGAGACCGAGGGCGAGGGTGGCGATGAGTCCGACCCTTCTGAGCCTCATACTCGGCTCCTCGTTTCGGCGCCCTGAGGCGCGACGTTCAGGGTAGGACGGCCTTCCGCGTCACTACGGATTCAGCGAGAGGAGCTTCTGCTGGACCTGATCCAGCTCGGGTTTCCAGACGCCGAGCTCCTTGTAGAAGCGGATCGCGCCGGGATGGTAAGGGATCGTGATATCGGCGGTCACGGCGCGCTCCCGGGTCCACTCCCTGAAGATCGGATGAAGCGGCGGGAGCTTGTCCACGTTCTCCCAGATCGCCTTCACCGTCGCCTCGACCACCGCGTCGGGAACGTTCTTGCCGGCGGCGAGATAGATGTCGTAGGCGATGAAACAGGTGTCCTCGACGACTGCGGTCGCCTTGCCGGCCTTGATGATCCGGGGATAGTAGCCGGGCACGGCCTTGCGGAGGCGCACCTCGCCTGCCGGCGAGCAGTCGATGGGGATGTGACGGATCCCGACGGCGGCATCCGCCTCCTTGATCTTGGCCGAGTTCACCGCGTGCTCGGTGACGTCGGCCCGCCCCTGGACCAGCGCGTCCACGCCATCGTTGACGGCCGGTACCGGGACCACCTTGACGTCGTCCCACGTCATCCCGGCGCTGGCCAGGTGGCCGAACATGTTGTACCAGACCGCCAGGTGGGCCGGATACTCGCCGGTCAGCCGCTTGCCCTTGACGTCGTAGACGGTCTTGATGGGGGAGTCCTTGCGCACGAGCAAACCAACCAGAAGCGGGGAGCCCCGCATCACCAGCCTGACGTTCGGGCTGTGGGGGAAGGGGTTCCGGCCCCCGATCTTGAAGTTGGGCCCGCGGTACGTGAGGGCCATGTCCACGGCGTTGACGACGCCGAACTCCATCTCGCCGCTGTTGAGGAGCGGGAGGAATGTGCTCGTCCCCGCGTAGGGCTGGAGCGCCATTTGAAACGGAGCTGCCTGGCTGACGGCCTTCGCCAATCCGCCGGCCACCGTGTAGAAGATCGTGCCCGGCGGGTTGGTCCCGAGGGTGACCGATTTGGGCGGCTGCGCTTCGAGGGGGCTTGCGGCAAGGAGAAGCGTGGCGGTGAACGGGACCACCAGCGAGAGCCAGCGCGCGATCATCGGATAGTCCTCCTTATCCGGCCTCGCCTCGTGCCGGGCCTGCCTCGCGGCATGGCCGACGGCCCTCGGCTCGAACATCAGTCTTCCAGGGCCCAGAGCCTGGGCGGCGTTCCCTTGAAGCCGAGCCGTCCCCACTTGGCTGCCACCGCCGCGTACACCGACCGGCGGATCTTGGTCCGCTTCGAGAACTGCTTCAGGTACCGGTGCTCCATGCACGCGTTGATCAGCGCCTTCGAGCCGTAGGGACGCTCCTCGGGCGGGTTCTGGGTCGGGTCGAGCCACGTGGACCAGGTCTGGCG
>JACQWB010000106.1 GCA_016209385.1 Candidatus Rokuibacteriota bacterium | reverse complement strand
GAGCACGGGCTCGGGCAGGGGCACGTCGACCGTGACGTGGCGGCGCGGCCGCGTCGCCGCCGCGCCGCGCGGGGTGAACGTCACGAACGACGGGCAATCGCCGTCGAGGCACGAGTAGTCCTTGTTGCACGACGACTGGTGGACCTGCGTCTTGCGGCCGAACTCGGTCTCGACCGGCTGGACCGACACGCAGTTCGACTTCTGGCCGCAGTCGCCGCAGCCCTCGCAGACCGCCTCGTTGACGAGCACGCGGCGCCCGGGGTCGGCGAGGCGGCCGCGCTTGCGCAGCCGCCGCTTCTCGGCGGCGCAGTGCTGGTCGTAGATCAGCACGGTGACGCCCGCCGTGTCGCGCAGCCGGCGCTGCGCCTCGTCGAGGCGGTCGCGGTGCCAGACCTCCACGCCGCCGGCCCACCGGGTGGGCCGGGGATACTTCTCCGGCTCGTCGGTCATGACGATGACGCGCCTGACCCCCTCCGCCGTGAGCGCCCGGGTCAGCTCGGGCACCGGCATGGCGCCGGCGGCATCCTGGCCGCCGGTCATGGCCACCGCCGAGTTGTAGAGGATCTTGTACGTAACGTTGGCGCCGGCCGCGACGGCCTGGCGGATCGCGAGGGAGCCCGAGTGGAAGAGCGTGCCGTCGCCCAGGTTCTGGAAGAGGTGCGGCGTGCCCGTGAAGGGGGCGGCGCCGACCCACTGGACGCCCTCGCCGCCCATGTGGGTGATGCCGAAGGTGTTCCGGTTCATCGCGAGCACCATCCCGTGGCAGCCGATGCCGCCGCCGGCCATCGAGCCTTCCGGCACGACCGTGGAGCGGTTGTGCGGACACCCCGAGCAGAAGTACGGCAGCCGGGTCAGCGTGAGCGGCGCCGGCCGCTCGCGGAGCGCCTCGAGGAGGGCCACGCGCGCCGTCACCGAGTCGAGGTGCACGCGGCGCTCGAGCCGCGAGGCGACGATCTGCGCGATGCGGTCGGCGTCGAGCTCGCCGTTCGCCGGGACGAGCGGACGTCCCTCGACGTCCTGCTTGCCCACCACGCGCGGGTGGTTCGCCTGGTTGTAGAGGACGTCACGGATGAACAGCTCCACGAACGCGCGCTTCTCCTCGACGACGAGGATCTCCTCCAGCCCGTGCGCGAACTCGCGGACGACGCCGGACTCCATCGGGAACAGCATCCCGATCTTCAGCAGGCGGATGCCGTGGCGGCGCAGGGTCTCGTCGTCGAGCCCCAGCTCGAGGAGCGCCTCGCGGAGGTCGTAGTAGGTCTTCCCGGCGGCGACGATGCCGAGCCACGCCTCCGGGGTCGCGATCGTGATCCGGTTCACCGGGTGGGAGGCGGCAAACGCCTTGGCGGCTTCGAGGCGGCCGTAGTGGATCTCGCGCTCCAGCTCCAGGCCGAAGGGCGGGAGCAACATGGGGGTCTGCGAGTGCTGCCACGGCCGCCCGTCGTAGGTGAATCCGGGATCGGCGATGACCACGCGGTCGGGCGCCACCTCTGCCGTGCCGACTCCGTCGGCCATGTCCGTCACGATCTTGAAGCCCACCCAGAGCCCGGAGTAGCGAGACAGCTCAAAGCCGAGCCGGCCGAGGTCGAGGATCTCCTGAATGCTGCCCGGGAAGAGCACCGGGAACAGAGCGTCGTAGAAGGCGACTTCAGAGTGAATCGGGAGCGTGGACGACTTGGATAAGGGATCATCTCCGGCGAGAGCGAGGACGCCGCCGTACCGGCCGACCCCGGCAAAGTTGGCGTGCTTGAAGATGTCCCCGCTGCGATCTACCCCCGGACCTTTGCCGTACCACATGCCCAGCACGCCGTCGTACCTGGGTCTGGGGAAGAGGTTGGCGAGCTGGCTGCCGAAGACCGCCGTCGCCCCCAGGTCCTCGTTGAGGCCCGAGATGAAGACCACGTGATGCTCCCGCAGGAGGTCCCGGTTACGCTCGAGGAGAATGTCAAGGCCGCCGAGGGGGGAGCCGCGATACCCCGAGATCAGCGTGGCGGTGTTGAGCCCGCGGCGCTTGTCGGCGCGGTGCTGGTCGAGCGGCAACCGGACCAGCGCCTGGATTCCCGAGAGAAAGACCACCCCTTCTTCCTGGCGGTACTTGGCCTCCAGCGAGAACCCCCGCGCAATCGTCATGCTCCGCTCCTATGGTCCCTGCGTGGCTCCCAGCGTGGCGGGGCGGTCGAGGTCCCGGGAGATGATGACGCGCAGGATCTCCGAGGTGCCGCCGCCCAGGAGCAGGAAGCGCGCGTCCCGGAAGTAGCGCTGAGCCGGGTACTCCATCGCGAACCCGTAGCTGGCAAAGATGCGCGAGGCCTCATCGGCCACCTTGTTGGCGGCCTCTGACGCGAAGAGCTTGGCCATGGCCGCCTCCCGCGTGACCGGCAGCCCCTGGTCGAGACACCAGGCCGCCTGGTAGGTCATGAGCGTGGCCGCATGGATCGAGGTCAGCATGTCAGCCAGCTTGAAGGCAATCGCCTGGTGCTCGCCGATGGGCTTGCCGAAGGCGACCCGCTCCCGCGAGTACTTGAGCGCGGCCTCATAGGCCGCCCGGGCCAGGCCGACGGAGAGCGCGGCCGTCATCACCCGGATCTCCGACAGAACCCCCCCCACCTTCTCAACCCCACCGGTCTCACCGCCCAGCAGGTAGGTTTGCGGCACCGCGACGTCCTCCAGAATGATCTCGCCGGTGTCGGAGGCGCGGACGCCGAGCTTCTCGATCTTCTTGCCCAGGGTCACGCCGGGCATCTCGCGGCGATCCTCGAGGAAGAGGGCGATGTGCTTCATCCCGCGCTCCCTCGAGGTCTTGGCCGCCACGGTGAGGAAGTCGGCCACCGGCGCGTTGGTGACCCAGGTCTTGGTTCCGCGGAGGGTGTAGCTGTCGCCCGTCTTTTCGGCGAAGGTGGTGATGTTGGCGACGTCGGAGCCGGCGTTGGGTTCGGTCAGCGCGAAGGTCCCGATCTTCTCCCCGCGGAGCGCGGGGACCAGGTACTTCTCCCGCTGCGCGTCGCTGCCATACTTGAAGACGAAGTAGGTCCCCATGAGCGACTGCATGCAGGCCGCCGCGGCGAGGGACATGGACCCCCGCGCCAGCTCCTCTGCCCAGAGGCAGTAGGTCACCATGTCGGTCCCCGTGCCGCCGTACTCCTCGGGGTAGCGGAGGCCAAAGTAGCCGAGCTCACCGAGCCGCCTGAACAGCGCCAGCGGGAACTCGCCCTTGGCGTCCAGGTCGTCCGCCACCGGCGCGATCTCGGCGTCGACGAACTTGGCCACCGTCCGCCGGAAGAACTCCTGGGCCTCGGTCAGCCGGAACTCCATTTCCTCGGAGGGGGGCTACGCCCCCCTTCGGAACCTCCCCGCGCTCCTATTCATCGTCATGCGCCGAACGCGTCCAGCCCCCCTTCACGCGGGCACCTGAGGCACCCCGGCCAGGGCCTCCCTGACTTTCTCGGCCGGGTATTCGAAGTCCTCCAGCTTGCCCGCCAGGAACTTCTCGTAGGCGCCCAGGTCGAAGTGGCCGTGGCCGCAGAGGTTGAAGGCGATCACCTTCTTCTGCCCTGCGCCCTTGCATCGGAGCGCCTCGTCGATCACCACCCGGATCGCGTGGGAGGGCTCGGGTGCCGGCACGATCCCCTCAGCCCGGGCGAAGGTGACCGCGGCCTCGAAGGTTGGGATCTGGTGGACAGCCTCGCACTCGATGATCTTCTGGTCATAGAGGGTGCAGACCAGCGGTGCCATGCCATGGTAGCGGAGCCCGCCGGCGTGGATCGGGGCCGGGATGAAGGAGTGCCCCAGGGTATACATCTTGATGAGCGGGGTCGTCCGCGCCGTGTCTCCGAAGTCGTAGATATAGAGGCCCTTGGTGAGGCTCGGGCAGGCCATGGGCTCGACCGCGATGACCCGGAGGTTCTCAGCCCGGCCGGCGAGCTTATCGGCCAGGAAGGGGAAGGTGAAGCCCGCGAAGCTGGACCCGCCGCCGATGCACCCGACGAGGATGTCGGGGCCCTCCCCGGCCAGCTCGAACTGCTTCTTGGTCTCCTGGCCGATCACGGTCTGGTGGAGGAGCACGTGGTTCAGTACCGAGCCCAGCGAGTACTTGGTGTCTTCCCGCTTGGCAGCGTCCTCGACTGCCTCCGAGATCGCGATGCCCAGGCTTCCGGGCGAATCTGGGTCCTTGGCCAGGATTCCCCGCCCGGCGTTGGTGTCGGTGCTGGGGCTCGCCACGACCTTGGCCCCCCAGGTCTCCATCATGACCCGCCGGTAGGGCTTCTGCTCGTAGCTGATCTTTACCATGTAGACCTTGCAATCGAGGTCGAAGAACCGGCACGCCATGGCCAGGGCGCTGCCCCACTGCCCTGCACCGGTCTCGGTGGTGATTCGCCGTACCCCCGCCTCCTTGTTGAAGTAGACCTGGGCTACCGCGGTGTTGGGCTTGTGACTTCCAGCCGGGCTTACGCCCTCCCACTTGTAGTAGATGTGCGCCGGGGTATCCAGCATCTTTTCCAGGCGATAAGCGCGGTGGAGGGGAGACGGCCGCCAGAGGCGGTAGATCTCGCGCACAGGCTCGGGGATATCGATCCACCGCTCCTGACTCACCTCCTGCTTGATCAGTTCCATCGGGAAGAGCGGGGCGAGGTCCTGGGGGCCAATGGGCTTCAGGGTTCCCGGATGGATGACAGGCGGGAGCGGAGCCGGGAGGTCAGCCTGGATGTTGTACCACCGCGCGGGAAGATCCTTCTCGTCCAGAAGAAACTTGTGCTGGGCCATCACTCACCCTCCTTGTCTTGAGAAGGCTTCTCCTCCCTAGCGCAGCACCACCGGCGGTGGCCCGGGCTGGCGCATCCGGGCCCTCAGGCGCTCGGTGGCGGCCAGGTCCAGCGTCAGCGTCGCCGGGTCGATGACCACGCCGTAGGCGTCGCGGGCCTGTTCGATCGAGACGTAGTCGTCGAGGATGTCTTCGAGCACCTGGGCCGGATCCCGCTCCAGCGGATCTCCGAAACCGCCGGCTCCCGGCTGCTGAAAGCTGATCACATCGCCGTAGGCGAACTCCCTCGACTCTTTGGAATGCACCGCCTGCTCGCCCGGGCCCGGGTTGATCACGGTTCGTCCTTTGGCCCCCGGGCGGCCGCCGAAGAGCCCGTAGGGGGCCAAGCGCTGGCGCTCGGTGAGGTTCGTGAACTTCCCCTCCCTCGCCAGGAACTTCATATCCCGTCTCACTCCACACCCGCCCCGGTACTTCCCCGGCCCCGCCGAATCCCGGATCAGCTCGAAGCGCTCCACGATGATCGGGTGGCTGGCCTCCTGGGCCTCCACCGGGATGTTGGAGGCGTTGAAGGCTGAGGCAAGCGCCTCGCAGCCATCCCTCTCGGCCCGGCCGCCGGTCCCGGAGAGGACCAGTTCGTAGGCGACGAAGCGGCGGTTCCGCTTCGGGTCGAACCCGCCGAACGTGGGGTTGGCGAAGTGCGAGGCGGCCGCGACGACTCGCCTGGGGAGCGCCGGCGCCAGCGCGCCGATCACGGCCTCGAAGTCCCGGTAGCAGATGATGGCGCGCGGGCCACCTCCGGCAGGCGGGCGCGGGTTGAGGAACGAGCCGCGCGGCGCGTCCACCGTGATCGGGCGAAGCGCCCCCTCGTTCATCGGGCCGTAGGGGTCGGCCAGGCACTTGATGGCCGCGTAGGAGTAGGAGCGGGTGTAGTTGATGTAGCTGTTGAGGCCGGAGGGCGTCTGCGGGCTCGAGCCCGCGTAGTCGACGGTGATCGCGTCTCCGTTTACGGACACCGTCACAGAGACCCGGAGCGGGTCGGTGCCGGGGCCGTAGTCGTCGAGGGAATCCTCGAAGCAGTAGGTGCCGTCGGGGATCTCGCGGATCGCTCGGCGCAGGGTGGCCTCTGTCCGGTCCAGGATCTCCTCCATCCCCGCGAAGAGGGTGTCGGTCCCGTAGCGCGCCGCCAGCTCCTGAAGCCTCACCTCACCAACCCTGAGGGCACTCCGCTGGGCCCGGAGGTCGCCCAAAACTTTTTCAGGAGTTCTCGTGTTGGCAGCGATGATGTCGAGGATCCCCTTCTGCTCGGCGTATCGCTGCCAGACCTTGACCGGCGGAATCCTGAGGCCTTCCTGGTAGTAATCGAAAATCCCGACCACCCCTTGGCTCCCGGGGCGCTGGCCGCCCACGTCGGTGTGGTGGACGATGTTCACCACGAAACCGACCAGCTTGTCATCCGAGAAGACCGGCTGCGTGATGAAAAAGTCCGGGAGATGGCCCGAGCCGAGGAGCGGGTCGTTGAGCAGGATGGCGTCTCCGGGCCCGAGCGTCGCCACCGGGTGGGCCGCGAGCGCGTTCTTCACGGCGAAGGACATCGCCCCCATGTGGCCGGGGCTGTACGGGCCCTGGGCGACCATCCGCCCCTGGCGGTCGAAGACCGCGACGGAGAAGTCCTGCCCCTCGCGCGCCTGCTCCGAGTACGCGGCCCTGTGGACCGTCGTCCCGATCTCGACCGCGATGGAGTGGAGCGCGCCCCAGATCACTCCGAGCGTGATCGGGTCGACCCGCTGGCTCACGGCGCGACCTCCGCGATCAGGCTGCCGTACTCATCCACCCGGGCGCGCGCGCCCGGCGGCAGGAGCGTGGTGGACTCGCGCTCCTCGATGATGGCGGGCCCCGCGAGCTCGAGCCCGGGCGAGAGCCGGTACCGGTCGAACGCGGGGCACTCGACAAACCCGCCGGCTTCGGGGAAGTACGCGCGGCGCCGATGTTTCAGCGCAGCCTCCAGGCCACCCGCGCGGCGGTCGAACTTGGGGAGGCCGACGCGGGGCCCGGTGCCGATCGCCGCGAGCTTGCAGTTCACGATCTCCGCGGGCTCTCCGGGACTGGCGTAGCCGTAGCGGGCCGCGTAGGTCTCGTCGAACGCCCTGCGGAGCCGGCTCAGCGCTCCCGCCTCCAGCGTGCCGGACGGCGCGGGCACGCTCAGCTCGTAGCCCTGGCCCAGATAGCGCAGGTCCGCGCTTCGCACCACCGCCACCTCACCGGTTCCGGTGGACTCGCGGATCACCGCCACCGCCTGTGCCTCCATCTCCCGGTAGATCGCGTTCAACCGTTCGAGGTCTACATCTTCGAGCCGGCGGATGTATGTTCCCGCGACGTCAAACTTGACTTCTGCCGCCAGAAGCCCGATCGCCGCTGTCACCCCTGCCGCGGCGGGAAGGATCACCCGTGGGACCCCCAGGGCCCGCGCCATCCGGCAGCCGTGGATCGGCCCCGCCCCGCCGAAGGCGATGAAGGTCAGGTCGCGAGGGTCCCGACCGCGCTCGATGGACACCACCCGGGTCGCCAGCTCCATGTTGGAGGTCACGATCTGGTGGATCCCCCACGCTGCCAGCTCGACGGGGAGCCCGAGCAGGCGCGCGACGCGCGCTTCAATCGCGCGGCGGGCGGCCTCGCGGTCGAGCCGGAGGGCACCCCCGGCGAACTCGTCGGGATTGAGATAGCCGAGGACGAGGTTGGCGTCTGTCACCGTGGGGGCCTCTCCACCCCGGCCGTAGCAGGCGGGCCCGGGCGTCGAGCCGGCGCTTTCGGGCCCAACCGCGATCACTCCGCCCTGGACCTTCGCGATCGAGCCGCCGCCGGCACCGATCTCCACGAGGTCCAGTGCCTGGATGCTGATCGGGATCCCGCTCCCCGGCACCAGGTTCACCCTGTGGACCTCGAAGAGGCCCGTCGTACCGGGCCGCCCCTTCTCGATCAGCGCCAGCTTGGCGGTGGTCCCGCCCATGTCGAGGGCGATCAGGTCCCGGTAGCCGGTCAGCTCGCCGTAGGTGGCGGCCATGAGGGCTCCGGCCGCCGGACCCGACTCGATGATGCGGACCGGGTACTTCGCCATGGCTTCGGCGGTTGCGATCCCCCCCGACGACTGCATCACGAAGAGCCTCCCCCGCCAGCCCCGCCGTCGCATCTCGGCGCGAAGCCGCTTCAGATACTCAGCCACCGCCCCCATGACGTACGCGTTGACGACGGTCGTACTCGTGCGCTCGTACTCCCGGAAGGTGGGCGAGACTTCGTGCGAGAGGCTCACCGCCACGTGCGGAGCCTCCTCCCGGATCAGCTCGGCCACCCGGCGCTCGTGCGCCGGGTTCACGTAGCTGTGGAGGAGGCAGACCGCGATGCTGGTGACGCCCCGCCCCACCAGCTCGCGGACGACCTGACGGGTCTCCGCCGCGTCGAGGGGAGCACGCACCGAGCCATCGGAAAGGACGCGCTCCGTGACCTCGCGGATGAGCCGGCGGGGAATCAGCGGCGCGGGCTTCTCGATCTGGAGGTCGTAGACCTGATGCCGCTTCTCCCTGCCGATGATCAGGACGTCGCGAAATCCGCGGGTGGTGATCAGGGCGACGTCCCGTCCCTTCCGCTCGATGAGGACATTGGAGCCGAGAGTCGTGCCGTGGACCGCCTGGCCCAGCTCGCTCCAGGACACGCCCGCCCGGGCCAGGAGCTCCTCGAGCCCTTCCAGGCACGCCTCGGACGGGTCGGGCTGCGTGGTGAGGCGTTTCCCGGTCAGAAGCTCTCCGGTGGCAGTCTGGAGCGCGAAGTCGGTGAACGTGCCGCCTACGTCGAATCCGACCCGGACCGCCATCAGCCCACCCTCGGTGCTCGACCTTGAGACGGTACCGGCATCCTGGCCGGGAAGGCGACGCTCCACGCCCGGACCTCTCTCGCCCTCATCCTTTGGGCTCCGTCCGGAGGAGCACCAGCTTGTAGGGGTAGCGTGGGCCGATATGGTAGGTGACGGCGTGCTCCACCGGCTCGCCCCCGTGCGTAAAGTATGTCCGCCGGAAGTTGAGCAGCGGCGTGCGGCGGGGGACTCCCACGAGGTCGGCGACGGCTCGGGGCGCAAGCGCCACGTCCACGACCTGCTCCAGGTACTTGACCGCGATGCCGAGCTTGCGCTCCACCGTGCCGATCACCGAGGTTTTCGTCAGGTCCTCGTCCAGGATGACGCGGCCGATGGCCTCGGGGAGGTAGGCCGTCACGTGCTGGAAGGGCGTCGCCTCGGCGCACCGGACTCCGGTCACCCTCACAACCGGGGCTCCCGGGGCGAGCTGGAGCGCGTGGGCGATGGCCGCAGGCGCGGGGACCACTTCGCGCGCGAGCGGCTTGAACCACGTCTCTTCGCCCAGGGCCAGCATATCCTCCACAGAGCCGATGACGCGGAACTTCTGGGGGAGCGCGCCCAGGGGCGAGACGAACGTGCCCCGCCCGTGCTCGCGCGTAATGAAGCCTTCCCGGAGCAGCACGTCCAGCGCCTGCCGGACGGTGGGCCGGCTGACCCTGAACTCGGCACAGAGCGCGTGCTCGGAAGGGATTCGCGTCCGCGCGGTCCACACGCCCTGCCGGATCCGGGAGCGGAGGGCCTCGGCGATCTGTAGATACCTGGGGAGGCCGGCGCTGGCGAGCATGACTGTTGTAATGATGTCTATACATACCAGCCCCATCGAAGGCTGTCAACGGGAACGAGGCAGACGATCCATCACTTCCAGGCGGGGCCTCGGGCCCGCGGCCCTGCGCCATGGCTCAGCGAGGCCGCCTGTCTTTCCTAACCAGTGCCGACGAAGCCGTTGGGCTGCCGGCGAAAGAGCCCCAAACAGCCGCAGCGCAAGGGCCCGGCCAGCCGGAGCCGGGTTATAATCGCTCCCAGCGAGCGCCTGCGACAGGGCCACGGGCATGAAAATCGTCATCGTCGGCGCGGGACCAGCCGGGCTCTACTTTGCCCTGCTCATGAAGAAACTGGACCCGGCCCATGGCATCACGATAGTGGAGCGCGATGGACCGAACGACACGTTCGGCTGGGGGATCGTGTTTTCCGAGCAGACGCTCCTGGTCCTGAAAGACCACGATGAAGAGACCTACGCCGCCACCCTGAGGAGCGCCGAAAGCTGGGACAACGTGGATGTCGTCCACCGGACGCAGACGGTCACGGTGCGGGGCAACCAGTTTCACGGGATCGCCCGGATCGCCTTCCTGAATATCCTCCACAAGCGCTGCCTCGACCTCGGCGTCGAGCTCCGCTTTCACACGACCGTTTCGGACGTCGCCCGGCTGGGTGCGTGCGATCTGCTCGTCGGTGCCGACGGCGCCAACAGCCTGGTGCGGCGGACGTACAGCGACTTCTTCCTGCCGTCCGTGGACCTCCGCCAGAACAGGTACGTCTGGCTCGGGACCGCGCGGGTGTTCGATGGCCTCACGATGATCTTCCGGGAGACCGACGCCGGTCTCTTCATCGCCCACGCGTACCGGTTCAGCCCGACGACCGGCACCTTCATCGTGGAGTGCCCGCCGGAGACCTGGGCGCGGGCGGGCTTCGACCGGATGTCCGCCGATGAGACCTGCGCGTATCTGGCCGAGGTCTTCAAGCCGGACCTCGCGGGCCAGCCCTTGCTCTCGAAGGACTTCTTCAAGTGGGTCAACTTCCCCCTGATCAAGAACAAGCGGTGGAGCCATCGGCGCGTGGTGCTCATCGGGGATGCCCTCCACACCGCGCACTTCTCCATCGGCTCCGGGACCAAGCTGGCCCTCGAGGACGCGGTGGCCCTCGCGGCGTGTTTCCGGGAGCATGGACCGGTCGAGGCCGCGCTCGCCGCCTTTGAGCAGGCGCGAAAGCCCGCCGTGGACCGGTTCCAGGAGGCGGCCTACCAGAGCCTGATCTGGCTCGAACATGTCCAGAACTATTTGCATCTGGAGCCCATCCCCTTTACCTACCGGCTGATGACGCGGAGCACGCGGGTCGGTTACAACCGCCTGAAGCAGATGGATCCGGCGTTCATCGCGCGCTACGACGCGTGGCGGCAGCGGCAGCCGCGGGTGGGGCCGATTCCCGACGAGTTTCTCGACCTGTTCCGGAAGAAAGCCTATGGCCACCTGGCCACCCAGATGGCGGACGGAACGCCGCACGTCACGCCCGTCTGGGTGGACTACGACGGTCAATACCTCCTGATCAACTCGGCGAAGGGCCGACAGAAGGACCGGAACATGGAAGCGCGGCGCCATGTCGCCCTCGAAATTCCCGATCCGGACAACCCCAATCGCTACCTCGCCATCCGCGGGGCCGTCGTGGAGATTACCGAAGAGGGCGCCGACGAGCATCTGGACAGGCTGGCCCGCCGATACCTGGGAAAGGAGAGGTACCCGGCAAGCTGGCGCTTTCCGGGCGAAGTCCGCCGCATTTACAAGATCGCTCCCAAACGCGTGATCACCTGGAATCCGTTCGGATAGGAGGAGACGCGATGCCAAAGGAAGCGGTGAACCCGCCGACGCTCATGAAACCGGTTGGCTTTTCCCATGCGTTCGAGGTCCGCGGCGGCCGCACTCTCTTTCTCGCCGGTCAGGTGGCCAGGGACCGGGACGGCAACCTGATCGGCAAGGGGGACGTGGTGGCCCAGTTCAGGCAGGTCTGCGAGAACCTGAAGACGGTGGTGGAGTCCCGGGGCGGGACGCTGCAGGACATCGTCAAGCTTACGATCTATGTTCTGGACAAGGCCGACTACCGCGCCAAAGCCAATGCCATCGGCGCCGTCTACCGCGAGTACTTCGGCAAGCACTTCCCGGCCATGACGCTCGCCGAGGTCAAAGACCTCTGGGATACCGAGGACGGCTGCCTGCTCGAGATCGAGGGCATCGCGGCGCTCGATTGAGCTGGCCGGCTCTGCGGCCGAAAATCCTTGACGCGGCTCGGAACTTCCACTAGAGTCGTGCCACGCTCAAGGAGGGAACACCGATGAGGACACGCCGGCTCGTTGCGCCTGCTCTTCTCCTGGCGCTTTCCCTGGTCCTGCTCGCCGGTTCCGTCCAGAACGCAGCCTCCCAGGCGAAGGCTCCCGATGCCATCCTGGTGGGGGCCACCATCGCCGCCACCGGCCCCATGTCCGCAGAGGTCGGTCCGTTCAAGAAGATGATGGAGAACTGGGCCGAGATGGTGAACGCCAAGGGCGGCATCATGGTGAAGGAGTACGGCCGAAAGCTTCCGGTCAAGTTCATCATCTATGACGACACCTCCAAGCCCCCGGACTCCGCCCGGCTCTACGAGAAGCTGGTGACGGAGGATAAAGTCCACGTCCTCCTGGGCCCCTACTCGAGCCCCATCACGGCCCAGGCGTCCACCGTGGGCGAGAAGCACCAGATCCCGTTCATCGCGCTGGAGGCCAACGCCTCGCCGATCTTCCGTCGCGGGTTCAAGTGGCTCGTGGGCGTGATCGACGATGGCCCCAAGTGGTCCTACCACTACTTCGACATGCTGAAAGCCGAGGGGAAGGCGAAGAGCATCGCCTTCGTCATCGAGGACACGCCGCACCCGAAGGAGGTCGGCTCGGGCTCAATCCCGAAGGCCAAGGAGATCGGGCTCAAGGTCGTCGTCGAGGAGTACTTCCCCGTCGCCACCCAGGACTTCACCCCGATCCTGGCCAAGATCAAGGCTGCGGACCCCGACATCGTCTATGTGGCAGCCTTCCCGCCCCGGGAGATCGCCTTCCACAAGCAGGCCCTGGAGCAGGGGGTGAACCCGCGTCAGTTCCACTACATCCACCACGGCGCCGCGTTCCGCGAAGCCGTCGGGGCGAAGAACGCCAACCTGGCGACCGGCGAGAACTACTGGATGCCCGGCGTCAAGGGCGGCCCCAACGTGGCCGAGTTCGAGGAGCTGCTCCAGAAGACCGGGATCAAGGTGGAAGACTTTCCGTGGGCGTCGATCCACTTCTTCGGCTTCGAGACGGTCCGCGCGACCCTGGAAAAGGCCGGGACCCTGGAGCGTGACAAGCTGCTCGCGGCGATCAAGGGCCTCGATATCAAGACGATCAGCGGCCCGCTCAAGTTCAACCCGACGACGGGTCAGGGAACGCTGAACCCCTTCCCCACGCAGATCCAGGACGGCAAGTACGTGACCCTCTGGCCGTCACAGTACGCCACGGGCAAGCACATCTACCCGCGCCCCGGCTCGATGCGGTAGCCGTTCAGGCACACCGATAGACGGGGGCGGGAGATTCCCGCCCCCTTTCGCTTTCTGCTACAATCGCCGCCAGACAGGACCCGGCAAGGAGGAAAACCGTGCGGAAGAAGCGCGGGCGAGCGACCGGGCGCGACAAGCCGCGCCAGCCCCGGCAGGACGGACGCGCCTCCAAGGCCTACGACCACCCCAAGGAGAAGCTCCTCCTCCGGCCTGACGTCGGCCTCCAGCCCCAGTTCAGGCAGACCAAGCCCCCCACGAAGTACCGCTACGACCCGAGCCTGGACCCCGCCCTCTCCTGGGACATCAATGCCGACCGGGAGCGGGGCGAAGCGCTGATCGCCAGGATCGAACACGCCAAGGACCTTGACGAGGCCAAGGCGGCTGCCGCCCAACTGCGGCACATGTCCCCACCCTTTCTCAACTGGGCCGGGAAGGCCGAGCGGCACGAGTTCACCGTCCCCACGCTCCCGCTGTTCGTTCACGAGCGCCTCTCGACCCAGGCGATCCTCCAGTCCGTCAAGTCTCACAAGCGCGACAAGCAGGAGACCCTGAAGCTCTTCGCCGACGAGGAGCTGGACGTCACCGATCGTCTCCTCAAGGCCTACGTCCACAAGACCGACTGGGTGAACCGCGT
>JACQWB010000105.1 GCA_016209385.1 Candidatus Rokuibacteriota bacterium | reverse complement strand
GTCGGACACGTCCACGAGTTGGGGCTCGTAGAGCCAGGGGAAGTGCATGCGCATCTCGACTAGGTCGTGCCCGGCCTGGCTCTGGACCTCGGACGCGTACTTCGCCGCCTGCTGGGCGTGGGCGATGCCGTCGATGCGGATCTTGATGCCGGTGTCCTTGGTGAAGCGCTGGCCGATCTCGTCCAGCTTCTTGTCCGAGCCGGGCGAGAAGTTGTTCCAGCGGAGGTAGGTGATCTCGCGCTGCTGGCCGCGGGCGGGCGGGACGCCGGTGGCGAGGATCCCCGCGAGGCCGGCGGTGGTGGTCAGGAAGCGGCGGCGACTGATGGGTTCCATGGGTTCCTCCTCTCCGTCAGGGCTGATGTCCGGCCAATACACGAAGGCCCCCGCCCGCCACGCACGTGACCAACGAAGGCATCCATGAGGCGTTGCGCGACCCACTCCTGGGGCATTAGACCTCCCGGAGGCCGCTACTCGATCGCGCCGGATTCTACGTCACGGGCCGCGAGGCTGTCAAGCGGGGTGGCGCACCGGGCTGGCGCACCGCGGCCCCCGGCGACGCTGGCGCGTGCCTAGCTCCCGTTCAGAAGCGCGAGGGCCCGGGCGTGGAGCTTCCCGTTGGTCGCGAGCGCAGTCCCTGAGTAGATGGTGGGCTGCCCCGTGAAATCGGTGAAGCGCCCCCCGGCCTCCTCGATCAGGAGCTTCATGGGGGCCAGGTCCCACGGTTTGAGGTCTGCCTCCACCACGAGCTCCGCTTTCCCCTCGGCCACGAGCACGTAGTCCAGGTAATCGCCGAAGCCGCGCTGGCGTTCGGTGGCGTCGACGAGCCGGATAAACCCCTCCCACTGCCGCTCGCGACGGAGCACCTTGAGGCTCGCATGGACGAGGAGCGCGCGCTCCAGCGTCCCGACGTGGGAGACCCGCATCTGCTCGCCGTTGGCAAAAGCGCCCTGCCCTTTTCGCGCGGTGTACAGTTCGCCGCTGACCGGGTTCAGGGCCACACCGGTGGTGATCTCGCCCCGCTCTTCCAGGGCGATCAGGACCGCCCAGTGCGGGATGCGCCGGACGAAGTTCCGAGTCCCGTCGATGGGATCGATGATCCAGCGAACTTCCGGGTTGCCCTGGGCCCCGAACTCCTCGCCGAGGAAGCCGTGCTCAGGGAAGGCCGAGCTGAGGGCGCGGATGATGATCTGCTCGGCCTCGCGATCCGCCTGCGTGACCGGGCTCTGGTCGGGCTTGACGACGACGTCGAAGCCGCCCCGGTAGTACTTGAGGGCGATCTCCCCGGCCGCCCGCGCCGCCTCGATGGCCGCCTCGAGAACCTTATCCAAATCCAACGGTTCCTCCCCGCAGGATGTACGCGAGCTCGTCGTAGGCGCCAATCCTCCAGGCCCAGTCCGTCATGTACCGCTCGTCCAGTTTGTCGCGTTGTCTGGCGAGCACCGAAATCGCGTCCTCGAAGTCGCGGGGGCGCCCGGCCTTCAGCTTCATCAGGATCAGGTCTTCGGGCGATGCAAACCACACGTTCCGGCCGCCGATCTCCAGCGCCCGGCTTCGGCGGAGCGCTTCCTCCTGATGCTGGTCCATCGGCCGGACAATATCGATAAGGAAATCCCCGCTCTTTAGGCGGATCTGCTGGCCTCGCTGGAGCGGGTGCCACTCGAGCCACTGCTGATCAATCAAAAACCCGAGATGTTCCGCGTCCCGGCCGAGAATGTCGAGCCCATCGGGGTCAGTTAGAACGGTGAAGTCGATATCGGCCGTCGCCCGAGGTTGGCCCCACATCGCTACTGCCATGGCGCCGATCACCATATACTGAACTCGCCGTGCTTCCAGTAGGTCGACGAATCCAAGCAGGATCTGGCGGAGCTGGTCAGGGCTGGCCGGGAACGGCTCAGGCGGCACGGGCGCGCATGCGGGCTGTAGCCCGTTCGTACATGAACAACAATTCGCTTACGGAGCACCCGTCTTCTTCGGCTTGGCGCCGCAGGCTGCTGAGCGCGAAAACCATCAGCTCGCTCGCAAGCCGAAACCTGTGCTCCGGCGTCATCTCGGGTTCCGGGGCCTGCGCATACTCCTCCCTGACGAGGTCGAGCCTGCGGAGCCAGAAGGGAGGGGCCCAGGCCATGGCTAGCCCTTGGGCAGACCGAGCATCCGCTCACCGACGATGTTCTTCTGGATCTCGGTCGTGCCGCCGGCGATCCCGAATCGGAGCGCGAAGAGCGCCTGAAACGCCCAGCGGCCGCCCTCCGGCGCCCGGTCGGTTCCCTTCCAGAGCTGGTGGTACGGCCCCACGATGCGGGTCGCCGCCTCGGCCAGCTTCCGGTAGGTGTCGGTCAGCGCCAGCTTGAGCACGGATCCCTCCGGCCCTGGGGGCTCGCCTCGGAGTTGCCGGGTCAGGTAGCGCAACCCGGTGAGGCGGAGAAGCCGTCCCTCGAGGTAGATCTGAGCGAGCTCCTGGCGGAGGACGGGATCGGCGGCAGCGCCGCCGTCGCGCGGCTGGCGCCGGGCCAGGGCCAGCAGGCGCTGGATGTAGTGGTGGAGGATCACGGTACTCCCGACGGCCATCCGCTCGTACATGAGGATCGTGATGGCCACCTTCCACCCCGCGTTCTTCGCCCCGACGAGGTTCGTCTTCGGCACACGCACCTGGTCCAAGAACACCTCGTTGAACTCGGCGTCGCCGGTGATCTGGACCAGCGGCCGGATGGTGATGCCCGGGCTCTGCATGTCCACGCGGAAGCAGGAGATCCCCCTATGCCTCGGGGCTGCGAGATCGGTGAGCGCGAGCAGGATGCAGGCGTGGGAGCGGTGGGCGTTTGAAGTCCAGACCTTCTGGCCTGAGATGACAAAGCTATCGCCATCCTCGATGGCCCGGGTAGACAGGTTGGCCAGGTCGCTCCCGGCGCCGGGCTCCGAGAACCCCTGGCACCAGATCTCGTCGGCGGACAGGATCGCGCGGAGCCAGCTCTGCCGCTGCGTCTCCGTCCCGTGGCGGATGACCGCGGGGCCCACCATCGCCAGGCCGATGGTGTTGACCCCGGGCGGGGCCCCGGCTGCGATCAGCTCCTCGGTGAAGATCATCTGCTCGATCAGGCTGGCACCCCGCCCCCCGTACTCCTTCGGCCAGTGGATGCCGACCCAGCCACCCGCGTGCATCCGTTTGTGCCAGGCCAGGCTGGAGTCGAAGGACCTGTCCGGATGGAGCGTCAGCTCATCGTCCGAGGGCGGAAACACCCGCCTGTGCTCGGCCAGGTTCGCCGCGAGCCACTCGCGGAGCTCCCGGCGGAACCCTTCCTCACGCTCGCCGTACGAGAAATCCATGGCCCTGCCCCGCGCCTACACCGTCCACTCGCCGCGTTCCTCGAACACCCGCTTGGCAACCTTCAGCCCCTCGACCATCACCGGCGCGCCTCCGTAGACCAGCATCTGGAAGATCACCTCGGCGATCTCTTCCCGTGTGGCGCCGACGTTGCGGGCGGCGTGGATGTGGGCGCGCAGCTCGCTCTCGCGGTTGAGGACCGTCAGCGCCGCGACCGCGCACAGCTCGCGCTGCTTCTGGGAGAGCACCTCCCGGCTGTAGAGCCGGCCCGTGAAGAAGATCGAGATCTCCTTGGCCAGCTCCTTGTCGAACTGTCGCCACAGGGGGTAGCCGCGCGACTCAGCGTCCAGGGTGTGGAACAGCATCTCCGCGGTCCTTCGCGTCTTCTCTTTCAGATCGTCGCTCATCGCCGTCTCCCTGACCCCACGCGTCGCCCCCGGCTACCAGACCGGCGCCGGCACGCTGCGCTTGGATTCGGGGTTGACTCCGCATCGCTCGCGCCCTAGCGTAGGGGTGCTCGCTCCACCATACTCCATCGGCGCGGAGCCCGGCAACCTCGATGAGTGGAACCCGGAGCGTTCCGAGCCTGAAAGGAGCCCGATCTATGGCCACGATCGAGAAGTACTGCGCGACGTCGGTGTACGACCCGCCCGCGTACAGCCAGGGGCTCAAGGTCACCGGGGCCCAGACGATCCTCTTTCTCTCGGGCCAGGTGGCCTACGACAAGGACGGCCGCGTCGCGCACAAGGGCGACTTCCAGGGCCAGGCCCGCGTCGTGCTCGAGGCGATCAAGGCCATGGTCGAGGCGGGCGGCGGGACGCTGGCCAACGTGGTGAAGCTCAACACCTACCTGACCGACATCCGGTACCGGGCCGACCTCGCGCCCATCCGCGAGGAGTTCTTCGGGAAGAAGTTGCCGGCCTCCACGCTCGTTCAGGTCGGTGCCCTGGCGCACCCCGACTGGCTGCTGGAGATCGAGGCGATCGCGGTGCTCTGATGGCGGGGGCGCTAAATCCGCACATATTCAGGGCGTACGACGTCCGCGGCAAAGTCGGTGAGGACCTCACGCCGGAGATCTTCCGTCAGCTCGGCCTCGCCTACGGGAGCCTGATCCGGCGGAAGGGCGGATGCACGATCGCCCTCGGCCAGGACAACCGCGTCGCCTCGGCTGAGCTGAAGGCGGCGTTCGCCGAGGGAGTCCTGGGGACCGGGGTCTCCATCGCGGACATCGGCCTCGCCCCCACGCCCGTCCTCTACTTCGCCACCGCGCACTGGAAGCTGGACGGCGGGGCCAACATCACCGGCAGCCACAACCCGATCGAGTACAACGGCGTCAAGATGGTCCACGCCGGCGCGGTCCCCCTGGCGGAGGACGAGATCCAGGGGCTCCGCACCGCCATCGAGGGCGGGCGGTTCGAGAGCGGGTCGGGCTCGCTCGCGTCCAGGGACCCGCGGGAGGAGTACGTCGCCGTCATCCGGCGTCGCGTGAAGCTCGAGCGCCGCATGAAGGTGGTCGTCGACTGCGGGAACGGCGTCGCCGGCCTCTACGCCCCCGAGCTTCTGCGCCGCCTCGGCTGCGAGGTGGTCGAGCTCTACTGCGAGCTGGACGGCCGCTTTCCCAACCACTTGCCCGATCCGGAGATGGAGGAAAACACCCGGGACCTCCAGGCGCGCGTGCTGGCGGAGCGGGCGGATGTCGGGCTCGCCTACGACGGCGACGCGGACCGGATGGGGCTGGTGGACGAGAAGGGCCGGCGCCACGAGGCGGATCTGATCCTGATCCTCCTCGCCCGGGACCTGCTGGCGCGCCACCCGGGCGCCAAGATCCTCTTCGACGTCAAGTCCTCCCAGCGCCTGGTGGAGGACATCCGCGCCCACGGCGGCGTGCCGGTCATGTACAAGACCGGCCACTCGCTCCTCAAGCGGAAGATGCGGGAGGAAGGGATCCTGCTGGGGGGCGAGGTGAGCGGGCACATGTTCTTCGCCGAGGACTACTACGGGGTGGACGACGGGATCCTGGCCTCGGCCAAGGTGCTCGAGGTCCTCGCGCACCTGCCGGGGCCTGTCTCCGCGCACTTCGACGCGCTTCCGCACCTCCACGCGACCCCCGAGCTCAAAGCCCCCTGCCCCGACGACAAGAAGTTCCGGGTGGTAGACGAGCTGGTGAGCGAGTTCAAGGGGAAATACGAAACGATTGACATCGACGGGGCGCGGATCGTCTTCCCGGGCGGCTGGGGGCTCGTCCGCGCCTCCAACACCAACCCGTACCTGACCCTCCGC
>JACQWB010000104.1 GCA_016209385.1 Candidatus Rokuibacteriota bacterium | reverse complement strand
GCTCGCCTTCCTCGCCTTCGTCGTCGCCACGATCGCGTCGGAGAACCGGGTGCCCTTCGACATCCTGGAGGCCGAGTCCGAGCTGGTCGCGGGCTTCCGCGTGGAGTACAGCGGGATGAAGTTCGCCCTCATCCAGCTCGCCGAGTACACTCACATGTTTGCAGTCTCGTGTCTGGGCGCCCTTTTGTTTCTGGGCGGCTGGCTCGGCCCGGCGTTGCCCGGCCCGGTCTGGTTCCTCCTGAAGGCGGTCTTCATCTTCCTCCTGGTCACCTGGGTGCGGTGGAGCTTCGTCCGGGTGCGCGTGGACCAGATCCTCGGCCTCTCCTGGAAGGTGCTCCTGCCCGCGACGCTGGCGTTGCTCATGGCCACGAGCGTCGTGGTGGCCCTGGGAGGCGGCGGTGCGTAACGGGTTCCTCCGGGAGAGCTGGGAGGTGGCGAAGGCTGTCGGCCTGGCTATGGCTGTCACGTTCCGCAACCTCTTCAGGAAGCCGGTGACGGTGCGGTACCCCGACGTGACGCGGCCCTACCCCGATCGCTTCCGCGGAGTCCTGGCGCTGGTCTATGAGGAGACCGGCGAGGAGGCGTGCATCGGCTGCCGGCTCTGCGAGTACGTCTGCCCGCCGCAGGTCATCAAGGTGGAGATGCTGAAGGGCGAGAAGCGCAACTACGCCAGGACGTTCACGCTCGAGCTCTACGCCTGCGAGTTCTGCGAGCTCTGCGTCCAGGTCTGCCCCACCGACGCCATCATCATGCTGAAGACGTTCGACCTGGCCACCTCGGACCGCCGCGAGCTGCTCCTGGACAAGGACCGGCTCCACCATCTCGGGCGCCAGTTCGCCCCCTCCTGGGCCACGGGGACCCGGCTCCGCGCGATGCAGGCTCCTCCCAAAGCCGAAAAGGGCGCAGCCAAAGAGGGCGGCGAGTGAGCCTCGGGGCGGCGGCGTTCTGGGGGCTGGCCCTCGTGCTCCTGGCCTCCAGTCTCGCCGTCGTCCTCTCCCGGAATCTCTTCCACTCGGTCCTCTACCTGGCCGTCGCCCTGGTCACGACAGCCGGGCTCTTCCTCCATCTCGAGGCCGAGTTCCTGGCCGCGGTCCAGATCCTCCTCTACGCCGGGGGCGTGGTCACGATCGTCGTCTTCGCCATCATGCTCACCGAGCGGCTCGTGGGCGAGCGGCTGACCCAGACCAACCGTCAGCTCGCCAACGGGGCGATTGTCTCCGTCACGGTGCTGGTGGCGCTCCTCCTCTTCCTGACGCGGGGGAATCTGCCCCGGGAGCGCCCGCCGCTCACCGGCGATCTCACGCAGCAGATCGGCCGCGACCTCCTGACCCGCTTCGTGCTCCCGTTCGAGCTGCTGGCGGTCCTCTTCCTCGCGGCGCTCCTCGGAGCGCTCTTCTTCGCCCGGCGGGAGGATTAGCACGTGCGCCGGGGCGCCGTGCCTCGCTTCGGACCTCCTCGCCTCGACGGCGTTGGCTCGCTCGGGCGCCTCCGCTGGCCCCCCCATCCCCCCGAGGCGGGGGGTAGTCGTCGCGCCCCAACTTCGCTGGAGCGCTCCGAGCGCTACGGCGCCCTGCGCTTCGCCCGCCGCTACGGCTCGTCGGACTCGCTCGGCACGGCATCCCCGGCGCCCCTGCCTGCGCAGCGACGAGGCGCCGAGCGAGGACGGGCGCCCCGGCGGCAGGCCTCGGAGGTTCTCTGATGGGGCTCCAGGCGTACCTGATCCTCGCCGCCTGCGTCTTCGCCATCGGCCTCTTCGGCGTCCTCACCCGCCGGAACGCCATCGGCATCCTCCTGGGGATCGAGCTGATGCTCAACGCCGTCAACGTGAACCTGGTGGCGTTCGCCCGCTTCTCGGGGGATCCCGCGGGCATGATCTTCACGCTCTTCACGATCGCCATCACCGTGGCCGAGGTCGCCGTGGGGCTCGCCATCGTCATCCTGATCTTCCGGGTTCGGCTCACCGTAGAAGCTGACCACCTGGACCTCCTCAAAGGCTAGCGCGCCCAATGAGAAGGCCAGCATCCGTTCGAGCGCGGGCTTTGCCCGCGCAAGCGATTCCTGGGGGAGGCCTCGGAGGGGGCCCGGGTACCCGCGCCGAAGGCGCGGGTGTCCCCCTCCGATTGACCTAGCGCGCGTGCCCGACGGTCCGGCCGCCTTCGCGCTGGTCGCCCTCTGGCTGCCGTTCGGGGCCTTCGTGCTGCTGTCCGCGATCCCTCCGCTCCGCCGGACCGGCCGCCTGGCGGGCCGGCTCTCGATCCTGGCCGTCGCGGGATCGCTGGCGGCCGCGATCCTCTACTGGCGCTCCCTCGTCGTTCCCTACGAGCTCCGCTGGGCCTGGCTCCCGGCCGCCGATGGCCCGCTGGCCACGGTCGGGCTCCTCCTCGACGCGACCTCGGCTGCGATGCTCGTGCTCGTGGCGCTGGTGTCGTTCCTGGTGCAGCTCTACTCCCTCGGCTACCTGGAGCACGAGTCGGCGCCGGCCCTGGGCCGCTACTACGCCTACCAGTCGCTCTTCGCCTTCTCGATGATGGGCCTGGTCCTCGCCTCCAACTTCCTCCAGATGTTCATCTTCTGGGAGCTGGTCGGGCTCTGCTCCTACCTGCTGATCGGCTTCTGGTACGCGCGACCCGAGGTGGCCCGCGCGGCCGTGAAGGCGTTCTGGACCACGAAGGCCGGAGACCTCGGCTTCATCATCGGGATCGTCCTCCTGTGGAATCAGAGCGGAACCTTCGACTTCACGCGCCTCTTTTCCATGGCCCGCGACGGCTCGCTCGCGAGCGACGGGCTCGGGCTCATCATGTTCCTGATCTATCTGGGCGCCGTGGGGAAGAGCGCCCAGTTCCCGCTCCACGTCTGGCTCCCCGATGCCATGGAAGGACCCACCCCGGTCTCCGCCCTGATCCATGCCGCGACGATGGTGGCGGCGGGCGTCTACCTGGTCACCCGCGTCTACCCGCTCTTCCTCCTGACGCCGGAGGTGCTGACGCTGATCGCGTGGGTCGGGGCGTTCACGGCGCTGCTGGCGGCCACTCTGGCCCTCGTCCAAGCGGACATCAAGCGCGTCCTCGCCTACTCCACGGTCTCCCAGCTCGGTTACATGATGGCCGCCCTCGGCGCCGGGGCGCTCGGCGCCGGGTTCTTCCACCTCCTCACCCACGGAGTGTTCAAGGCGCTCCTCTTCCTCGGCGCCGGCGCGGCCATTCACGCCGTGGGATCGAACGACGTCTTCAGGATGGGCCGGCTCGCGCGCGTCATGCCCCAGACGGCGATCGTGTTCGTCGTCGGCACTCTCGCCCTGTCAGGGGTTCCCCCGTTCGTCGGCTACTTCTCCAAGGAGGCCGTGCTCGCCGGAGTGTGGGAAGGGGGCCAGATGCTCCCGTTCCTCATGCTGACCCTCACGGTGTTCCTCACGGCGTTCTACATGTTCCGCGTGGTCTTCCTCGCGTTCTTCGGCGCGCGCCGCGCCGACGGGCACCCGCACGACCCGCCGCTGGTGATGGCCGGGCCCAACTGGCTCCTCGCGGGGCTCTCCCTCGGGCTCGGGATCGCTGTCTGGCTCGGCATGAAGTTTCCGGCCGCCTCCGAAATGCCTCACGCCCCGGGGTGGCTCGCGGCGCTCTCGCTGGCGCTGGCGCTCGGGGGGATCGCCTTCGCCTGGCTCACCTACCAGCGGCGCCTCATCAGCCCCGAGGCGCTGGCGGCCGCGTTCGGCCCCTTCCGGCGAGCCGCCGAGCGGAAGTACTGGCTCGACGACCTCTACGAAGCCACCTACCGCGGCGTGATCCTCGCCCTCTCCTGGCTCATCGGCTGGGTGGATCGCTACCTGGTGGACGGGATGGTGAACGTGATGAGCGCCTGGACGCTCCGCTGGGGCGATCGGCTCAGGATGATCCAGACCGGCCAGGCCCAGGACTACCTCTACGGGGTGGCCTTCGGCCTCGTCATCGTCATCATCTGGAGCCAGTGGCGATGAGGGGGCTGCCGCTGCTCTCGCTCATCACCTGGTCGCCCTTCATCGGGGCGCTCCTCATCATGTTCACCGCGCGCCACCACCCGCTCGCGGTGCGGTTCATCGCCGTCGCGACTACCGGCCTCTCACTGGTGCTCTCCGTTCTGGTGTACGCCGCCTACGACCTCCGCGCGGCGGGGTTCCAGTTCACGGAGAAGCTCTCGCTCGTCCCGCCGCTCGGGATCAGCTACGAGCTCGGGGCTGACGGGATGAGTCTCCTGCTGGTCCTTCTCACCGCGATCATCATCTTCTCCGGGGTCTTCGCCTCGTGGACGATCCAGGTGCGGAGCCAGGAGTTCTACGCCCTCCTCCTCACGCTCGTGACCGGCGTCTTCGGCGTCTTCGTCTCCCTGGACCTCTTCGTCTTCTTCCTCTTCTACGAGCTGGCCGTGCTCCCGATGTACCTCCTGATCGGGATCTGGGGGACCTCGGCTCGAATTGCGCCGCGCGGGGTCTTCGCGTGGGCGATCCGTGAGACCGGCGTGGGTTCCAAGGAGTACGCGGCGATGAAGCTGACCCTCTACCTGCTCATGGGGTCGGCCTTCATCCTGGTCGGCATCCTGGCCCTCTACTTCGCCGCCGGGGGCACGTCGTTCTCGTTCCTCGATCTGGAGGAGGCGACCTTCGATCCGACGGTCCAGCGCTGGGTCTTTCTCGCGTTCTACCTGGGGTTCGGGACCCTGGCGGGGATCTGGCCGCTCCACACCTGGTCCCCCGACGGCCACGCCTCGGCGCCGACGGCGGTCTCGATGCTCCACGCCGGCGTGTTGATGAAGCTGGGCGCGTACGGCGTCGTGAGGATGGGGATGGGGCTCCTGCCCGAGGGGACCCGTGACTGGACGACGCTGATGGGCATCGTCGCCTGCGTCAACATCGTGTACGGGGCTTTCTCGGCCATGGCGCAAACCGACCTCAAGTACGTGATCGCGTACTCCTCGGTCTCGCACATGGGGATCGTCCTGCTGGGCGCCGCGACCCTCACCGAGGCCGGCGTGAACGGCTCGGTCTTCCAGATGTTCGCCCACGGGATCATGACCGGCCTCTTCTTCGCCCTCGTGGGGCTCGTGTACGAGAAGGCGCACTCCAGAGAGATCTTTCGCATGGGAGGCTTCGGGCGCTGGATGCCGGGGATCGCCACCGCCTTTACCATAGGGGCGCTGTCGTCCATGGGGCTCCCGGCCACCGCAGGGTTCATCGCCGAGCTGCTCACCTTCCTCGGCACCTGGCGCTCGGCGCACCCGTGGTGGCTCTTTCCCGCGGTCGCGGGGACGTTCCTCACCGCGGTCTACGTGCTGCGGGTTGCGAAGCAGATCTTCTGGGGCCCGGTCCCGGCCCACGGCGAGTTTCACGATCTCCCCGACGCGCGCGGTCCCGAGTGGGTCGCGCTGGTGGTCCTGAGCTTCTGCCTCGTGCTCTTCGGGATGCTGCCGGCGCTCGCGCTGAATCTGGTGGATACGTTCACGGTGCCCTTCCTGGTCCGCCTGGGGGTGACGCCGTGACGGGGCTCGGGCTGGAGCTGGGGCTGGCCGTCCTGATGCTGGGGGTCTTCTTCCTGGGGGTCTTCTCGCGGAGCGAGGACCGGAGCCGCGTCGGCTACCTCGCTGCGGCGGGGACCCTGGTCCTCCTCGGGGAGTCGTTCTTCGTCCAACCGCGGGAGCCGCGCTTCGGTGGCGCCTGGGCCGCGGACGGGCTGGCGCTCTTCGCGAAGCAGCTCTTCCTGGGCGCGACGCTGATCGGGATCCTCGGCTCCCTCTCGCTCCGCGAGGCCGCCTTCCGCCGGCGGGCTCCCGAGTACTATCTTCTGCTCCTCGCGTCGCTCCTCGGGATGCTGGCGCTGGCCTCGGCCCGCGATCTCATCCTGCTCTTCGTCGCGTTCGAGCTGATGTCGATCCCGCTCTACGTGCTGGCGGGGTTCCTCAAGCGCGAGCCGGAGGCCGTGGAGGCGTCGCTCAAGTTTTTCCTGGTGGGCACCGTCTCCTCGGCCATCATGGCCTACGGGCTCTCGCTGGTGTACGGGGTGACCGGGACGACGTACCTCGCGGGCGTCGCGAAGGCGCTCCCGGCGGGCGACCCGCTGCTGATGCTGGGGCTCCTGGCCGTCCTGGCCGGTTTCGGCTTCAAGATCGCCGCCTTCCCTTTTCACATGTGGGTCCCCGACACCTACGAAGCGGCCTCGACGCCCTTCGTGGCGTGGCTCTCGGTCGCGCCCAAAGCGGCGGGCTTCGTGGCGCTCTTCCGCGTCTACCTCGAAGGCGCGAACGAGCGCGCGCTGGTGTGGGTGCCGATCGTGGCGGGGCTGGCGGCCATCACGATCGTGGCGGGGAACCTGATGGCGCTCCCCCAGCAGAACACCAAG
>JACQWB010000103.1 GCA_016209385.1 Candidatus Rokuibacteriota bacterium | reverse complement strand
TTCGTCTTCCTCCTCTCGGGGTCCGTGATCATCGAGACCATCTTCGCCTGGCCGGGGCTCGGCCGGCTCGCGATCCAGGCGATCGGGAACCGGGACTACGCGCTGGTCCAGGGCATCGTGCTGGTCTTCATCATCCTGGTCGTCGCGATTCACCTGGTGCTGGATCTGCTCTTCGCGTGGATCGATCCCCGGGTGCGGTATGACTGACGTAGACGCGAGACTGCTTGGCCGCTCCGAGGTGGCGGCAACGAGCCAGCCCGAGCCCGTCACCCGGCTGCGGATCGCCTGGTACCTGCGACCAGGTGCGCTGCGCTGCCTCGTCGGCGGAAGCCTGGTCGCCGCCGTCGTGCTCGTCGCGCTCCTGGCTCCGTTCCTCGCCCCGACGGCTCCGGAGGCGCAGGACCTCTTCCGCCGGCTGAAGGCTCCCGCGTGGATGGCGGGCGGGAGCCCGGCGAACCTGCTGGGGACGGATCATCTGGGGCGCGATATTCTGAGCCGCATCGTGTACGGCGCGCGCATCTCCGTAATGGTGGGACTGACGGCCGTGATCATCTCGGGGCTCATCGGGACCCTTCTCGGGCTGGTGGCCGGATACTTCGGGTCCTACGTCGACCTCGTCATCATGAAGGTGGTCGAGCTGTTCCTCACGATCCCGTTCGTGCTCCTGGCGCTGGTGGTCATGGCGCTCTTCGGCCAGGGGCTCCTGATCCTGATCGCCGTCATCTGCCTGAACCGGTGGATCCACTACTGCCGGGTGATCCGCGGTGACGTCCTCAGCCTCCGCGAGCGGGACTTCGTCGTCGGGGCCCGTGCCCTCGGCGTCTCGATGCCGCGGATCGTGGTCCGTCACATACTCCCGAACACGGTCGCCTCCCTGAGCGTCGTGGCGACCTTCTCGCTGGCCACGATCCTCCTGATCGAGGCCTCGCTCTCCTTCCTCGGTCTCGGAGTCCCGCCGACCATCCCGACGTGGGGGTCGATGCTCAACGAGGCGCGCGCTTACATGTTCCCGTCGTGGTGGACCTCGATCTTCCCCGGCCTCGCGATCATGGTCACGGTCCTGGGCGTCAACCTCCTCGGCGACGGCGTCCGCGACGCCTTCGATCCCCGGCTGCGCGGCGCACGCTAAGATCGCGTCCCGTCGATAATTCGTCAGTTTGAATCCAGCAGTCGCGCCTGCTCAGCCTCGGCTCTTGGCCGTGCGCGCCGCGTGCTGCTGTGCGCAGAGTGCGGCCTCAAGCAATGATCGGCAAGAGACCCGCTTGTGGGGTCGTCTCTAGAAGCGATGAAGCTGGGGCCTGGTTTGGCGTAGCCCGGTGACCCCGAGGCCCACGGGTCACCCCAGCCCCTACCGGCTTCTTAAGTTTCAGCGAGGAACACCCGATGATCTATTTAAGGACGGTCCGCCTACCGGGACCGGAATTGGGGGGTTCTTTAGACACCTGGGACGGTTAGAGTGACCGCAGGCCAGGTATTGGGATGTGAAAAACTGCGCTTGACAAGGTGGGGGTCGGAACCTGACTATAGCACTTGCGCTCAGGCTTCGCAGATTGCTCATTCGGTCGGATATTTTGCTATAATCAATTCGTTGGTTGCACACCGGAAGACCTGTGGCTATTCGGCGCAAGATTCCCGTTAGACCGGGGGAGTTTAAGGACGCTGAGCTGATCGAAGTTCAGCAGTCCAGCGAACAGTGGAACCAGTATCTTTTAGCGGACGGATCAGTCGTCAAGCTTAAGGTCGTTGTCACAGAGGTATGGCGCATCGACAACGAGTACGACAATGACGGGAACCCAGTTTACCTCGTTAGGTCAAGGAACGTGGTCACAGTGAGTTCCCCCGAGGAATTGAGGAGACCGCCGCAATGAAGACAATCCTTGTTGGAAAGGTCGCTTCGTCGGGCTCACTCCTAATGTCGGAGGATCAGTTTTTGCCTCTAGACGTGGACACAAGCGATGATGTTTCCCTCTCGCTGTGGTCTCACTTTCCTTCAGCGCGACCTTCGAAGAACATCTTTATCCTGGACCTCGGCAACCCTCGGGTTGTCCTCACCAGACCTCTGCCGGTGGCGATCCAGGTGTGGCCAGATCACGTAAGTACCTGCTCCTACGACATTGAAGAATTCGGGATTGGAGCCGACGAGTTTGAGGCAGTCGAGGACTTGAAGGCGTCAATTGCCGACCTTTACTTTGTCCTCAAGAGAGAGGGCCCAGCTTTGGGACCGTTACCCCAACGGCAATGGGCGTTCTTAAAGGGGATCATCCGAGAAACCTGAAGCTTGTCTCTCCACGCCGAAGAAGTAGATCGAGCCTGGAAGAAATTGGGCATGGTGATCAAAGACACGAAAGATCGCCATGCTCAGTTCTATTATGGCGAAAAACTAATCGTAGCAACGAAACGATCCTTTGGCTCCGGAGTCCTCACGGGAAATATCCCCCACCTGCTTCGGCAGCAACTCAAATTGAATCCGTCAGAGTTCAAAGACCTCATTGAATGTCCGATCGGAAGAGACGAGTATATCGAGATTCTCAAAACGAAAGGCTGGATCTTAGAGCCCAAGCAATCTTAGTCGACCAAACGTCTCCCTTTTAACCTTACATGTATACCTTCACCGCCCACCCTGTCAGTTCAAGCTGACCCAGTACACAGGTCCAAACCGGCCCACTCCAGAGCTGTCTTGCGTTCGCGCGCGCGCTGTGGTGGAATGCGAGCGCACCGGGTCCGCCGACACGAAAGGAGTTCCGACATGCCTGACGAGATCCTCACGCAGGTTCGAACGAGCTGGGAGCCGCGCTTCGTCGCCAACGGCGTGGACATGAACGATTACCGCTGGACGGTCGAGGGGCTGGAGCGCTGGGAGCAGTGGTACGGTGCCTGGATGGCCCTCGGGAAGAAGCACGAGGACATGGCCATCGAGGCGCTCGGGAAGGGTCGCGCTGCCACCGTGGGGGAGGCGCACTACCGGGCCGCCATCGCCTATCACTTCGCCGTGTTCTGCTGGGTGCACAACCTCGACGAGTACACCGCCGGCCACGAAAAGCGCGTCGCCTGCTACCGGCAGGCCCTCTCCACCCTGGATCCGCCCGGCGAGCGCGTGGAGTTCCCGCTGGAAGCGATTCGGCTCCCGGCCTACCTGCGCAAGCCCCGGGGGGTGACACGCCCGCCGGTGGTGATCTTCCTCTCCGGGCTCGACTCGGCGAAGGAAGAGCACGCCACCTCGGAGATCTTCTTCCTCCGCCGCGGGCTCGCCACCCTGACCCTGGACGGACCCGGCCAGGGCGACACCTGGTACCGGATGAAGATGCGCGTGGACTTCGAGGTGACGGCCACCGCAGCCATCGACTACCTGCGCTCCCGGAACGACGTGGATGGCACCCGGGTCGGGATCTACGGCGTCAGCCTCGGCGGCTACCTGGCGCCCCGTTGCGCGGCCTTCGAGCCGCGCATCAAGGCGGTGGCGTCCTCCGGCGGGCTCCACAGCCTCGAGGACCGGCCCCTGCGCACCGAGTTCCACCGCACGCGGTGGATGCACATCTGGGGGGCAAAGGACGAGGCTGATCTGAAGCGGAAAACCCAAGGGGCGACCCTCTCGGGCGCGGCCAAGAACATCACGGCGCCGCTCCTCATCGTGCACGGCGAGAAGGACGACCTGATCCCGCCCGCGGACCCGTACCGCACCTACGAGCAGGCCAGCGGCCCCAAGTGGTGGGTGTGCTATCCCGAGGGCAACCACGTGTGCAACAACATCATCTACAAGTACCGGCCGCTGGTCGCCGACTTCATGGCGGAGCACCTGCGCTAGGTTCCTCGGAGGGGGGCTCCGCCCCCCTTCCGATGCCTCCCCCCTATGGTTGTTCGAGCGTGGCGGGGTCGGCCATGCCGGGAGGCAGGCCCCCCGCCGCGCGAGGCCCGAGTTAATCGCGCGGGCCAAGCCCGCGCTCGAACCGAATTCTCGCTAGGAGGTGAAGGCGATGCCGCGAATTCCGTACGTCGATCCAGCGTCGGTCACTGATCCCGAAATCCTGGGCTACCTGGAACAGGCCCGGCGCGAGGGGACGCCCCGGCCCGAGAGCCAGGCGATCCGTGCACACAACCCCAACGTCATCCGCGCCTTCTCGCAGGCGTGGGATCTGACCTTTCGCCACGGCGTCCTCGACCACGGCATTAAGGAACTCTGTCGGGTGTACGTCTCCAAATCCATCGAGTGCGAATACTGAGGGGTCCAGCGCTCCGTCCAGGCAGGACGGAAGGGACTCACCGAAGAGAAATACGACGAGCTGCTCAACTTCACCGACTCGGACAAGTTCAGCCCCCGCGAGAAGGCCGCGCTGACCTACACGAGCGCTATCATCTGGAATTCGGAGATCGCCGACGACGGACTCTGGCAGCGGCTCCATGAGCACTTCACGATTCCCGAACTGGTCGAGCTCGGGTTCTTCGTCGCGCTCACCCTCGGGCAGCAGCGGTGGATCAAGACGCTCGGCATCGGGCACGGCGAGGTGCTCGGCGACACGACCACCGGCCTCGCACCGACGGCCGCCCAGGGGGCCCGCGACCGGTGAACGAGGTAAACCGACCTCTGGGTTTTGCCGGTGGGCGGGTGACGGAACGGTAGCGCCGGAGAGCGGTCAGGCGTCGTCGGCGACGGCGATCGCGCTGATCTCCAGCTTGCAGCGCGGATGGGTCGCCAGGCGCGAGACCTCGACCGTCGTGGTCGTGGGCAGGTGTCCGCCGAGGTACGACGCCCAGACGCGGTTCAGCTCATCCTGCTCCGCCACGTCCGTCAGATAGCGGGTCGCGAACACGAGGTCGGACAGCGTGCAGCCCGCCGCCTCCAGCGTCTTCCTGAGATTCTCCATGGTCAGCACGGCCTGCTCGCGCATGCCGGCGGGCAGGTCGAACTCTTCCTCGCGGTGCGGGTGGCTGTGGTAGACAGGGGCCGCCGTCACGCCAGAGAGGAAGACGAGCCGGCCCCGGCGGACGAGAATCGCCGGGGCGTACGGCATCACCACGTCGGTTCGCCGGTCGGGATGGTGGACCACCGAGATCTCTTTGGCCATGCGCACTCCTCCTGAGGCACGCCGAACCCTCGCTTCGCGGACGAGAAGAAGCGGCTCCCGCGATGAAGGGGAGCGCCGCGTGGCAGGGTCGCGGGAGCTACTGTGCCGGAAGAGCCGCCAGCGCCGCGGCGAAGGCCGCCAGGCTCCGCTCCACGTCGGCCTCCGTGTGGGCGAGCGAGACGTAGAACTTCTGGGAGCCCTTGACGACTCCGCGCTTGAGGCACTCGTGGTTGAACGCCCTGAGGCGCGCCTGGTCGGCGGTGAGGGTCGAGCGGTAGTCGGTGATCGGCCGATCGGTGAAGAAGACGTCGAAGAGCGGCGCCTCCCCCGCCACCTGCGCCGGGATGCCTGCCCGCCGGGCGAGGTCGGCGAGCCCATCCTTGAGCGCCGCGCCGATCCGGAAGAGCCGCGCGTAGGTCCCCGGCTTCCTGAGCTCGGCGAGCGTCGCGAGCCCCGCCTTCGCGGCGACCGGGTTGCCGTTGAGCGTTCCCACCTGGGCGACGAACTCCGGGGTCCCCTCGCGGCTCGGGTCCATGCTCTGCATGATCGCCTCGCGGCCGCAGACCGCCGCGAGCGGGAAGCCGCCCCCGATCACCTTCCCGTAGGCCGCCAGGTCGGGAACGACGCCGTAATACTCCTGGGCGCCCCCGTAGGCGAAACGGAAGCCCGTGACGACCTCGTCGAAGATGAGCGGGATCGCGTGGCGCGCGGTCAGTGCCCTCAGGCCTTGGAGGAAGCCTTTTTCCGGAGGAATCACGCGCTGGAAGGGCTCGACGATCACCGCCGCGAGCTGATCGGCGTAGACGGCCAGGAGCGCCTCGGTGGTCGCGAGGTCATTGTAGGGCGCGATCAGGACCTCGCCCTCGAGGACGTGGGGGATGCCCGCAGAGTCCGGCATCGCGGCCGGAAACGCTTTCGGCGCCTTGGGCGTGGCGCTCATCAGCGAGTAGTCGTGGTTGCCGTGGTAGCCCCCCTCGAACTTGAGGATCTTGTCGCGCTTGCGGTGGGCCCGGGCGAGGCGCAGCGCGAAGAACGTCGCCTCCGAACCGGTGGACGTGAAGCGGACCTGCTCGGCGCACGGGATCGCCCGGCAGAGCTCCTCGGCCAGCGCGATGACAGGCGTGTTCAGGAGGAAGTAGGTGGTACCCTTCGAAAGCTGTTCGGCCACCGCAGCGACGACCGCCGGGTGAGCGTGCCCGAGAATCATCGGGCCCGAGCCCAGCAGGTAGTCGACATACTCGCGTCCGCTGACGTCGTAGAGCTTCGAGCCCTGGGCGCGCTTGACGACGAAGGCAAGCTCTTTGGGGAAGCGGTAGGTCCCGAGGACGCCGCCGGGTAGGTAACGGGCAGCCGTCTCCAGTAGCTGGGATTCCTCAGGTAGTCTCGCCGTCGGCTCTGTCATCGTTCCTCCTCACACCTCGACACCGCGCTCAGTACGCGCCGTACCTCGACGCGCTCTCCGTCCCTGACGCCCAGGATGGCGAGCCCGTCGTGCGCCAGCTGCGCGCCGTCACTGTCTCCGGGGTCCACCTCCACCCAGGCGCGGAGCGGTGCACCGCGGAGGCTCACGAACTCGACGATGTCACCCGCACCGACTCCCAGCTTCCGGCACGCGGGCTGGCTCAGCCGGCAGACGCGACGGCCTTCCTTATACTCCAGACCGTCCTCACGATGCAACCGGATCCTGAGCCGGGCGCGCCCAAGCTGCTCGCGGCGACGCCGGGTGTCCTCCTCGTCGACCTGCCCGTCGCTCAACGCCAGACCGTAGACCGCCGCGGCCCTGGTCTGGCTGACCAGCTCCTCGGCAACGTCGCGGGCCACCAGGGCCGGATCGCGCTCGAGCGGGTCGCCATAGCCTCCACCCCCGGAACTCTCCATGACAACCAGGTCTCCCTGTCGGAGCCCGAAGCCGCTCACCTTCCCAGGGAGCGGGGAGGGCTGGAGCTCCTCACCGTCGCGCCGGACGATGAAGCGGTTGGGCGCGCCCCCCATTCCTCCGCAGACGCCGTACGGCGGCAAGAGGTTCTTTTCTGACAGGACGGACAGCCGTGCTTCTTGGGCGAGGACTCTCACCTCGCGCCTGAGCCCGAGCCCGCCCCGCCAGCGGCCGTCGCCGCCAGAATCGGGGCGCAGCTCGAGCCGCTCCACGCGGAGCGGGTACTTCTGCTCCACCGCCTCGAGGGGCTGGATGGAAGTGATGTCACTCTCGGTGAAGGTCCTCACGGCGTTATTGCCGTCCCCGCCTTCGAAAGCTCCGGTCCCTCCGGCCGGGTACTCGTAGAAGATGAACGGCTCGCCGGTCCGGGGATCGGTCCCGCCCACGTAGCAGTGGTTCCCGCCGCCCTTGAGGTCGCCCGTTACCTTTCCCGCGAGCGCCTGCGCGAGCGCTCCCATCACAGCCGATTCCACGCAGTACTTCACCTCCACCATTCCGCCGCACGGGGCCGGAAGCCGCGCGTTGACCACCGTTCCTTCCGGCGCGATGACGGTGAGCGAACGCAGCGCCCCCGAGTTGATCTCGCCCCCCGGATCGAGGAACGCCTTGAGGATCGTAAAGGCGCCGGTCGGCGCCATCGCCGGCCCCACGTTCGTCGGGCCCGCGGTCTGGGGCGCCGAGCCTGTGAGGTCCACGGTCGCGGAGTCCCCTGCGATCGCGACGCGGGCGCGGATCATCAGCGGCTCCAGGCGTTCACGGCCGCCCTCGAGGTAGGCCTCGTAGCAGTACTCGCCGTCCGGGAGGTCGCGGATCCGCTGGCGCATCCGCCGCTCCGCCCGATCCAGGAGCTCGCGGATGCACGCGCGGAGCGTGGCCACGCCGTAGCGGGCCAGCAACTCCTCGACCCGCTCGGCCGCCTTCCGGCACGTCCCGACCATGGCCCGGAAGTCGCCCTCCCGATCCCTGGCCACACGCATGTTGGCGAAGAGCACGTCCAGAAGTGGGGGGTCGGGCCGGCCGCGCTCGTAAACCTTGACCGGCGGGATCCGTATCCCCTCCTGATAGATCTCGCTCGCCCCTCCCGACAGCGACCCCGAGGTCATCCCGCCCACGTCCCCCCAGTGGGCCCGGACGACCGGGAAGAGGAAGAGCTCGCCCTCGACGAACAACGGGTAGATCATCGCCACGTCGTTGAGGTGCGTGCCGCCCGTGTAGGGGTCGTTGTGGAGGAAGACGTCGCCGGGGTGGATATCGCTCCCGAACTTCTCCCGCACCGCCTTCACGGACCAGGCGATGGGGACGATGTGGAGCGGGTGGTCCTGGCCCCGCGACATGGCGACGATCTGGGCCTCGGCGTCCATCAGGACGCAGGAGAAGTCCTCCCCCTCGTACAGGATCGAGGAGTAGGCCGTGCGGACCAGGTTCACGCGCATCTCGCGCACGATGGACGAGAGCGCCTCGCGGATGACCTCGAGGGTGATGGGATCAATCATCGTAAGAGGAAGGATACCACTGGCTACCGCAAGCGCCCTTCCAGCGCTCCGAGCAGCGCCCGGGCCTCCTTCAGGTCTTCCGTCTCGAGCCCCTCGGTGAACCAGCCATAGATTTCTGCCAGCAGCGTCCGGGCCTCTTCCTTCCTGCCCTGGCTTTGCAAGAGGCGACTCAAGCTGATCACCGCCCGAAGCTCCAGCGACTTCGCCTCCTGGCGGCGAGCGATCGCGATGGCCTGACGGAAACAGGCCTCGGCCTCTGAAATGCTTTCACTGGCGCCCTTGATTATCTCCCTCTGTTGCTGCTGCGCCAAGAGGAGATGGCCCCTGAGCCGGTAAAGCTCTGCCTCGTACCAGCGCTCCCCGGTTCTGGACACCAGAGCCAGCGCCTCGGCCAGCAGCGCCACTCCTTCCTCTGTCTGCCCTACCCTCCCGTGGGCCTCGGCCACCAGGGCGAGAAAATACGGGCGTGACACTTCGGCCCCGGTGGCCCGGTAGGCAGCCAAACCCTGGCGCATGCGGGTCATGCCCTCGCTCCCCTGTCCGCGCTCGGTCAGCGCCCAGCCCCCCAGCACGGTGCTCACCGCCAGGAAGAGCGCGAACTCGTGCTCGGCACAGAGCGCCACGGCCGCGTCTGCCTGCTCTCCGGTCTCGTGGCCCTGCCCGAGGCACTGGTGGAGCATGGCCCCAAAGCTCAGGGCGAAGGCCAGGCTGAACGGGTGAGCCAGTTGCTCGGCCAGGGTGAGAGCCTCCCGATTCCTCTTCCGGGCCTGGTCGGGATACCCGAGGCAGCCCAGGACCCGGGCCGCATAGGATCGGCACGTGACACCGGGATCGTGCACGACCCGGAAGGCGCTGGGGTGGAGCTTCTGCGAGTCATAGAGCGCGATGCCATGCTCGAGATGGCCCCGCGCCGGGACCAGCTCTCCGAGCCAGAACAGGCTGGTCCCGAGCACGAAGCGCGCCTGCATGAGGAAGGCCGGACCCTGGAGCGTTTCCGCCAGACGCAGACACTGCTCTGCCAGCGCCCGCGCCGTCTGCAACTTCGCCCGCACCAGCGAGAACGCCCACAGCCCCAGGAGCACGGAGAAGAGCTGGGGAGTTTCTCCGACGCGCTGACACAACTCCCTGGCCCTGGTGTAGGCGCCCTCCACTTCCGGGGCCGCATACCCCTTCATCGCGATCAGCGAGGAGCCCAATGAAATTTGCAAAATTAGCTCTTGCTGGGTGCGCTCAGGGGTATCGGGGAGCGTCGGGAGCAGCTCCAGCGCTCTGCTGAGCAGGCTGATCGCTTCCGTATGGGCCGAGCGCAGCGTCGCGGTCTTGGCCGCCTGGCCGAGATACTTCACGGCCCGCCGGTGGTCCCGCCCCTGCGCGAAGTGCGTGGCCAGCTCCGCCGCGATCTCCCCCGTCCGCTCCCCGTAGCCCGCCTCCTTGCGTTCCCCGATCCGCCGGTGGAGTTGCAGGAGCCGCGCCCCTCCGACCCGCTCGGCTATCACGTTCTGATAGAGCGCGTGAATGAACCCGTAGCGGCCTGCGACCGTCCCATCCGGCCACTCCTCGACGCCGCACGATCGCAGGAGCTGTTTGCGCGCGACGAGCCTCTGGCACCGCTCCTCGACGCCCTCCACCGCTTCTTCCAAGCCTGCCGCCACCGCGGCCGCTGAAAACTCCGTCCCGGCCACGCTCGCCGCTTCCAGCACCTGCTTCTCCTCCGCGCTCAGCTCCTCCATCTGCTTCTCGATCATCTCCCGCAAGCTCTCCGGGACCCACTCTCCCACTCCTCCGACCGGTTCCCTGAGTGCCCACCGGCCGTTGCCCTCCACCACCAGGCCCCGACCCAGCATGTAATCGACCATCTTCACCATGAACAGGGGATTGCCATCCGTGCGCTGGTGAAGCCATTGGACGAGCCCCGCTTCGGGCTCGCCTCCAGGAAGCCTCAACCCGAGATATTCCCTCACCCCGCTCTCGCTCAGTCCCTCCAGCGCCAGATCGCGGCACTGCCCGTGCACCAGCAGTTCCTGCTTGACCCCTCTCAGCGGATGCCCCCTCCCGAGCACCTCCCCCGGCCGATACGTTCCGACCACGAGCAGCCGCGCTTCCCCCCGTCTCCGGGCCAGATAGGACACGAAGTCCAGCGTCGCATGATCGCTCCAGTGCAGGTCCTCCAGCACCAGCGCTACGGCGCCGTCGGCGGTCAGCACCTCCAGCGCCTGGGCCAGCTCCCTGAGCATACGTTCCCGCGTCGCCCCCTGGACCCGCCGCTGCATTGTCTCCAGCTCGGCCCCGCTGACGAGCCACGGCAGATGGACGAGCCAGGTGGGCGCGTAGTGCCTCAGCACCGCCAGGAGCCGGTCGTGCCACGGGGTCCGGTAGAGCTGCCCCAGCGCCTCCAGCACCGGCAAGTACGCTTCTCCCGCGCCGTAATGCTCGATGCACTGCCCCCACCCCACCCCCACGTCTCCGCCCGCCGCCATCCCGCCCGCAAAAGCCTCCATCAACGCCGTCTTCCCGATCCCCGCCTCGCCCACGACGAACACCACCTGCCGCTCCCCGCCAAGCGCAGTCTCCAGCCACCGCTTCAGGTGCCCCAGCTCGTCCTCCCGCCCTACCACGTTGGGGACCGGAACCGGCTCGGACTTCTGCCTCTGGACTCCGGGCTCAAGGCCCCCATCTGCTGGAATGGGGGCGAGGGGGCCGATGAACCGGTACCCCCGCCGGTGGACCGTCTCCAGGTACTGGGGAGCGCGTGCCTCATCCCCAAGTGCCTTGCGGATCTCGTAAATGCACGCGGTGAGAGCCCACTCGGTCACCACCGTCTCCCGCCAGATCGCTCTGAGCAGGTCGTCTTTGGTGACTAGCCGCCCCGGGCGCTCGATCAGATAACGCAACACCGCAAAGGCCTTGGGCGTGAGCTTCACAGGCTGGTCCCCGTGCCAGACCCGTTCGTTCCCCGGGTCAAGGCGCAGGAAGACGCCTTCGCCCTGGCTCACTTCCGACACGGTCCCGCCAGCCTTCTCAAAGAAATCTCAAAGTTTTTTCAGGACTTTCCCCCCGGAGTTCCTACTTCCTGGGTCAGATGAGCCCGATCGCGAGGCTTGATCAGTTAGGCCGGGCAGTTTTGCGACAGCACGGCATCGCCCCAGCATGACGCACTGCGAAGAAGGGCGGATCGTCGGGAGCGAATTGCTTGGCTTGAACGAGGTCCGGAGATATGGCGTGGCTCAGGCGGCAACGTTCCCCCGGCTCGGGCAGCGCCCCCATAGCGGCGTCTATTCTAGCGGGGCCGCGCATCCTTGCGCCACGCAATTTTCGATGGGGCAGCGTCGGAGACCCCGAAGACACGAGCGCGGCTTAGAGATCGCACGCCGGAGGTCCAACAATGAATGGTGAAGCCCAGCGACACGAGCATTCGGCAGCCCGGTTCGTCAGGTGGTCGTCGATAGTGGCGCTGGCTCTGGCGCTGATCGGGGCGGCCTGCGCCCAGCAGAGCGCTATGCTCGCGGGCGAAGGGGAGCCCTCGCGCCCACGGCCGGTTCCGCCTCTGACCGCGAAGGGGCCTGACGCGGCTGTCAAGGCTCGAGCCCGGGCGGCTTACGCCAAGCTGCCGCTGCACTTTGAGGCCAACCACGGCCAGACCGACCCCGAGGTCAAGTTCCTGGCCCGCGGTGGCGGCTACGCGCTGTCCCTCACCCCCACCGAGGCCGTCCTCGTCCTGAAATCCCCCGCAACCGATCCCCTCTCCCCCGCGGCGGGGGAGAGGGCGAGGGTGAGGGGGTTCTCGTCCCACGTCCTCCGCATGAAGCTGGTTGGTGCTGACCCCGAGCCCCAGGTGATTGGCCTGAATGAGCTACCCGGCAAGGCCAACTACTTCATCGGGAACGACCGCAGCAAATGGCGCACCAACGTCCCGACCTATGCCAGGGTCAGGTACCAGGATGTCTATCCCGGCATCGACCTCGTGTATTACGGCAACCAGAGGCAGCTCGAATACGACTTCATCGTCGCCCCCGGCGCCGATCCCAAGGCCGTCAAGCTCGCCTTCGAGGGCGCGGAAACAGTTGAAACCGACTCCAACGGTGATCTCGTCCTGAAGACCGGCGCCGGCGAGGTCCGCCTGAAGAAGCCCTATATCTACCAGGTCGTCAACGGTGTCAAACAACCCATCTCCGGCAGCTATGTGTTGAATGCAAGATCCGAAATCGAAAATCCACAATCGCAAGAGGTCAGCTTCCAACTCGCCGCCTATGACACCAGCAAACCCCTGGTCATTGATCCGGTGTTGACCCTCATCTACTCTACCTACTTCGGTAGCAGCGCCAACGAGAACAGCGTAGCCATCGCCGTGGACGCCCAAGGCAGCGCCTACGTAACAGGGAGAATTTTCCCCCCAACGCTGATGGCCGGCGTCTCTGACAACGTCTTTGTGGCGAGGTTAGATCCGACCGGTTCCACACTCATCTACTCCACCTCTCTGGGCGGCAGCGGCAACGAGAGCGGCGTAGCCATCGCCGTGGACCACCAGGGCAACGCTTACGTGACCGGGGAAACCGATTCGCCCGACTTTCCCGCCCCAGGAGGGGGAACTGCCCCGAAGCCGGGAGGCGGCGGCCCCGGCGATTTCGTCTTTGTGGCGAAGCTGGACGACAAAGGCGCCCTTTTCTATTCCATCTACCTGGGCGGCGGCAACGACGACGGCCCCGGCGCTATCGCTGTGGACTCCTCCCAAAACGCCTACGTGACGGGCTTTTCCAACAGTTCGGCTGACTTCCCCGGCCCAAAAGGGGCGCTACCTGTCCCGAAACTGGGATCTGCCGTTGACTACAACGCCTTTGTGGTGAAGCTTGATACCCTCAAGGCCGGAGCGGACTCGATTGTCTACTCCGTTCACATAGGCGGCAACGTCTTCGAACACGGCAGAGCCATCGCCGTGGACTCATCCGGCTTTGCCTATCTTACAGGGGATGGCGGTTCCGACTTCCCCCTGAAGGGCAACCTGTCGCAGGACTTCGCCAGCAAGGTCAACGTCGGCGAAAATTTCGACGCCTTTGTGGTGAAGCTTGACACCTCTAAGCCCGAAGTTGACTCGCTCGTCTACTCCACCCTCCTCGGTGGCAGTGCCAACGACATTGGCGATGGCATCGCCGTGGACTCCTCGGGCAAGATCTATGTGACGGGCTCTACTGCTTCAGCCGCCGAGTTTCCCACGAAGAACGCTATTCCCGGCACATCCTGTCCGGGCGGCTTTGTGGCGAAGTTTAACCCTGATCTCGTCGGGGATGCATCGCTCCTCTACTCCACGTGCTATGCCGGGGGGGGCAGGAGCATCGCCGTGGACTCCCCCAGTAAAAACATCTATCTGGGCACCGCAAAGCTTGATCTCGTTGCTAACAAGCTCGTCCCCTACCCGGTGGGCTTCTTCGGCGGCAGCATCGCCCTGGACGCCTCCTGCAACGTCTACGCAACAACGGGCGCTGCCAAGCCCATTTCCGGCGACTCTGACGCCTTTGTGCAAAAAATCGGTCAGGGGGAGCCCTTCGCTTACATCAGCAATTTCAATGCAGGCACCGTCTCAGTGATCGACGCCCATACCAACAGCGTCGTGGGCAATCCCATCCCGGTGGGGGTCAATCCCCACGGCGTGGCGGTGCATCCGGACGGCAGACGGGTCTATGTGGCAAACCTTAATCCAACAAACTTTAACCTTGACGACACCGTTTCGGTGATCGACACCACCAAGAACACCGTGATCAAGACCATCCCGCTAGGAGTGAACCTCAACCCCATCGGCGTGGCAGTGCATCCGAGCGGCAGATGGGTGTATGTCGCGAACTCCGGCGTGGACCCCAACAAGTCTACCCACACCATCTCGGTAATCGACACCACAGCCAACGCCGTTGCGACGACGGTAGAGCTGACCATAGGCACGCAAGCCAATGTCCCCTTCGGGATCGCGGTGAGCCCGGACGGCACTAAGGTCTTTGTGACGAACCTAGTAGGGAACTTTGTCACCTTCATCGACGTGAACCCCGCCGTGGACCCACCAACCCACACGGTCCTTGACTTCGATACCACGGACGAGGTGCAGGGCGTGAAGGTCGGTCCCAGCCCGCAGGGCGTGGCCGTGAGCCACGGCACGAGGCTCTACGTGGCGAATGCTGGGAACGGGACTGTCTCGGTGATTGATACGAAGACCGGCAAGCTGGTGGACACCGACAACAATGCCGGCAACCTGACCACTCCCATCCAGGTCGGCGGTGAGCCCTTCGCTGTGGCAGTGCACCCAAAGGGGGACAAGGTTTATGTGACGGACGGTTCCACTAACAGCACCACTCTGTGGATCATTGACATCACACAGACTCCTCCCGCAGTCACATCGGTGACAGTCGGGCAAGGACCCAGGGGCGTCGCCGTGACCCCGGATGGCGCATTCGTTTACGTGGCCAACGTTGACGACAACACCGTGTCGGTGCTCGACGTCGCCAACAACCACACGCCGATTGACTTCAACATGGCCCCAGGCATCCAAGGCCTTCCGGTGGGGAATGGGCCTGTCGCCTTCGGCCAGTTCACCGGCGCCCTGTTGGACCGTGACAAGGATGGGGATGGAATCTCGGACTTGGTCGACGGCTTCTATGTGGCCGGAACCTTCGTCGACAAGAGTGACCCCGCGACCGATCTCAGCGCCGTGTTCAATGGAACTTTCACGAACGAGCACCTCTGCGGCACAGTCTCGGGTTCCATCAACGACCCGGGCGGCCTGACTGTCAAAATCGAGAGCCCCGCCGGCCTCGTGGTCAAGACCGGCCCAGGATCGGGACAAGCCAAAATCACGTACTGCGATGGCCTCAAGACGCTCGCGCCAGGGCCGAGTGAAGTGCACCCGCTCACCTGCGGCTCGCTGACGGCCCGCGTAGTGGTGGGGCCGATCAAGATCTTGCTGGACGACCACGGCATCGCAACGGTTCCGAGCGGGACAACAGTTCGCGTCGCCAGGCTCGCGCCCGGACAGTTCGAGATCCAGAACCTGGGCGGCACAGAGCCGATCGTCGTCGAGTTCCAGGGCCAGGTGAGGGAAGTCCGCCCGGGTGAATCCCTCACCGTCGCAGTGGACACCACCCCGCCCACGACCATCGCGGCCGCCTCCCCTGCGCCGAACGCCAACGGCTGGAATAAGGGCGACGTGACCG
>JACQWB010000102.1 GCA_016209385.1 Candidatus Rokuibacteriota bacterium | reverse complement strand
TCTTCTCGGCCATCTTGCCGTAGTACTCGTACCCCTTCGTCGTCGCCAGATGGGGGGTGACGAACCGGTAGTGCTCGAGGACCGTCTGGTAGTAGCCGCCGATGTAGCGCCGCGCCAGCTCCTCGGCGCGCTCCGCGCTCGGATCGCAGAACGTCCAGCCGGCGCAGATCGGCGCCGGCGCCTCAGTGCCGTTGACCTGGCGGTAGGTCGTCCGGTACGCGTCCAGCTCCTTCGCCACCTCGGCCCACGGCTTCTGCGGGATGACCAGGAGACCGACGCCGAGCTTGGCCATGATGGGCGCCGACTCCGGCGAGACCGCCGCCGCATAGGTCCGGCCGCGGAACGACTTGAAGGGCGCCGGCCGGATGGCGGCGCGCGGCTGCTTCACGAAGACGCCGTCGTACTCGCAGGCGCCGGCCTCGAGGCCGCGGAGGAGCATCTCCGCGCACTCCACGAAGCGCTGGCGCGACTCCTCCATGGGCAGCCGGAAGCCGTCGAACTCGACCCGGCCGGCGCCGCGGCCGAGCCCGAGAATCAGCCGACCCTTCGAGATGGTGTCGAGCATCGCCACCTGCTCGGCCACGCGCAGCGGGTCGTGCCACGGCAGCACCACGACCATCGAGCCGAGTTGAAGCCGCTCGGTCCGGCCCGCCATGTAGGTCAGGAACTGCAGGACATCCGGGCACATGGTGTAGTCGGTGAAGTGATGCTCAACACCCCAGACGGACTCGAAGCCGAGCGGTTCGGCGAGGTCCGCCAGCCTCAGCTCGTTCCGATAGACGTCGTAATCGGCACGCGCCTTGCTCGGGTTCTGAAAGACGGTCGCCATCCCGACGTGCATGCTCAAACCCTCCCTACGGGAACACTCACCGCGTCAGTCCCCTCCGCAGCTCCGGAGCACTGCTCGGAGCGTGTCGGAGCAACAGGCTTGCATACACTCGCGCTCCTGACGGTTCGCCGGCCATTGCTGGTTCCACTCCGCGCGCGGGCTTTGCCCGCGCAGATTCCTCGGGGGGAGGTCCGGAAGGGGGGCGTAGCCCCCCTCCGGGTTCCCTAGCGGCCAGTGAACTTGGGCGCCCGCTTCTCCTTGAAGGCCTGCACCCCCTCCTTGTGGTCCTCGGTCTCGCGCGCGATCGCCATGTGAGACGAGACCAGGTCCAGGTGCGTGCGGAGGTCGAGGCGGAGGCTCTGGTAGACGAGCCGCTTGATCATCCGGATGGGGATCTGGGGGCCCTCGGCGATCTGCCTGGCGAGCGCGTAGGTGGCCTCCCGCAGCTCGGCAGCGGGGACGACGCGGTTGACGATGCCGAGCCTGAGCGCTTCCTGCGCGTCGATGAAGTCGGCTGTCCACAGGAGCTCCAGCGCCTTGGCGGGACCGACCAATCGCGGCAGGAAGTAGGTGTCGCCGTCACCCGGGACGAGCCCGACCTTCACGTAGCCCGTCGAAAAGCGCGCCTCGTCCGAGGCCACCCGCACGTCGCACATCAGGCACATGCCCATCCCGGCACCGACAGCCACGCCGTTGACCATCGCGATCACCGGCTTGTCCATCTGCTCCAGCGTCCTGGGGACGCGGTGGATGTTCTCCCACAGCTGGTTCTTGTGCTCGAGCGGCGTGGGCTCGCCCTCCCCCATGCGGCCCACGTCGCCGCCGGCGCAGAAGGCGCGCCCGGCGCCGGTCACGACCACCACGTTGACGTCGTCATCGCGCTGGGCCTCGGCGAGCGACTTCGCCCAGGCGTCGATCATCGACCGCGTGAAGGCGTTGAGCTTGTCGGGGCGGTTCAGCGTGATCGTCGCGATCCGGTCCTTGACCTCGTAGAGAAGATCCTCGGCCATGGTTTCGCCTCTCAGTCTTTAGGCAGCCCGAGCACGCGCTCGCCCAGGATGTTGCGCAGGATCTCCGAGGTTCCCGCGCGGATCCCGCTGGCCCGGGCCAGCAGGCAGTACAAGGCCCACTGCCCCTCGCCGGGCGCCCACTCCGAGCCGTGCGTGATCTGGGAGTAAGGCCCGAGCAGCTCGGTGGCCATCTCGGCCAGCTCCTGGTCCACCTGGCTCCAGAAGAGCTTGGAGGTGGACCCCTCGGGCCCGGGCTGGCCGCCCTTCAGGATCTTGGTGAGGCTCCGGTAGCCGTTGAGCTGGAGGCACTTCTCGTGGATGACGAGCGCCGCGAGCTTCTGGCGCACCCCCGGATCGTCTACCGCCCGGCCGCCGTCCCGTTTCAGCCGCCGCGCCAGCTCCATCAGCCGGTCCAGGGCGTTGCGGAGCGAGATGTTCCGGATGAACGTGAGGAGGTCGCGCTCATAGGCGAGGGTGGTGATGGCGACCTCCCAGCCGCGATTCGCCTCGCCGACCACGTTCTCGACGGGCACCCGCACGTTGTCGAGGAAGACCTCGTTGAACTCGGCCTCCCCCGTCATCTGGCGCAACGGCCTCACCGTGATGCCCGGCGACTTCATATCGACCAGCAGAAACGTAATCCCTTTATGCCGGGGCGCGTCGGGATCGGTCCGCACCAGGAAGAATCCCCAGTCAGCGACGTGGGCGAGGCTGGTCCAGACCTTCTGGCCGCTGACGACGAAGGCTTCGCCGTCGCGCACCGCCCGGGTCTGGAGGTTGGCGAGATCGCTCCCGGCGTTGGGCTCGGAGAAGCCCTGGCACCAGATCTCCTCGGCGGTGAGGATCTTCGGGAGAAAGCGCTTCTGCTGGGCCTCCCTCCCGTACTTCATCAACGTCGGTCCCAGCATGCTGAGGCCCCCGCGATTAACGGGCTGGGGCGACTGGGCGCGGGCCATCTCCTGGTAGAGGATGAGCTGCTCGACGATCAAGGCGCCGCGCCCCCCGTACCGGGGCGGCCAGTCCATCCCCACGTACCCGGCCTCGTACATCGTCTTCTGCCAGGCGCGGAGCCGGTCCACCTGGGCGCGGTCGGCCCGGGTGGCGGCGAAGCCGCGCCCCCGCAGGTCGGTGGGGAGGTTGGCGCGGAGCCACTCCCTCACCTCCTGGCGGAACGCTTCCTGCTCGGGTGTGAAGTTGAAGTCCATGGGCGCGTCCTCAGGGAGACTTTGTCCGCTTCAGGTGCCGCCAGAGGTTCACCGACAGCGACGCTTGCGAGCGGCCAGGTCCAGGCGCTGGCGGAACTTCACCAGCTCATCGATCCGCATGCGGTCGAAGTCGCCAACGTCCTGGCGGGCCGGGCTCGACTCCCAGAGCCGACAGAGCCCATCATACTTCTGCCGCGCCTCTTCTATCGTCAGCGTCGCCAACCTGCGCCAGGTCTCCTCGCGGACGAGCGCGTTGACAACCCGCTGGCCTTCGAGGAACCGCTTCAGATCCGCCTTCGATGCGGCCATCCTCGCCTCACCGAGCACACCCTACCACGCCTCCGATCGGCCGGACAACATGCCCTCAGTGCATGACGGCACCGCCGTCCACGCAGAGCGCCTGTCCCGTGATATTTCGCGCTTCCTCCGAGGCGAGGAAGACGGCGGCCCAGCCAATGTCCTCCGGCGTCTGCTCCCGCTTCATCGGCACGAGATCGGCGACGCGCTTCTCGAAGACCTGTCGCGGCGTCATCCCCGTGAATGCCGGGTTGGTCTTGGCGATGTACTCCGCGAGCCCCTCCCAGAACGCCGTCCAGAGGACGCCGGGGCAGATGGCGTTGACGGTAATGCCATGGGGCGCGAGCTCCTTGGCCACGATCCGCGTGAAGGTGATCACGCCCATCTTCGAGACGCTGTACGGCGGCATCGTGGGCGCCGAAAGGGGGCCGGCGATCGAGGCGATGTTGATGATCCTGCCAGCCTTGCGCTCGATGAAGTACGGCGCGATCGCCTTGCAGGTGAGGAAGATGGACTTCACGTTCACCGCGTACACGCGATCCCAGTCCTCCTCGACGTTTTTTGTAAACGGAAGCCCCGGCGGAGCGGCGACCCCCGCGTTGTTCACCAGGATGTCCAGCTGGCCGAAGTCCTCGCGGATCCGGTTCAGCGTACCCTGGACGTCGGCGGCCCGCGTCACGTCGGTCTTGAGCGCCAGCGCCTTCCGCCCCAGCGCCTCCACCTCCTTGACCACCTGCTGCGCGTTCTCGAACTGGATGTCGGGGATCGCGATGTTCGCGCCCTCCCGGGCCATGCAGAGCACGATCCCCCGGCCGATCCCGCTCCCGCCGCCTGTGACTACCGCAACCTTACCCGCGAGTCGCATTGTCTGCCTCCCTCAGATGACACCGTAGGACCGCCCCCGGGACCCGATTCTTCTCCTCCAGCGCTCTGACCAGCGTCGAGCAACGATCAGGAGGTCGCAGGCCCCAACGATCGCGATCTTCACCGCGTAACCTCCGGGGCCCGCCGGCCAAGGGCACGCTAGACCTCCTGCACCGGCTCGGCGGTCGGGCGCTGGCCGCCTGCCCCGCAGAATCGCGCCCCTACCCGGACCGGCGCGCTACACTGGGGGCAGCGGGCCTCCAGCGCGGCCCCGCACTGATCGCGGAAGCGGTTCTCTCGCGGGTTGTCTGCGTGGCAGCTTCGGCACTGCATTGTGCTGCCTATTTAGCACAAACGGCCCCCGCTGAATAGCCCGACCCGGGACCCCGTCCAACGGGGCAAGAAAGGGGGTGAACTCGATGCGCCGGTTGATGGCCCTTCTCCTCGTGGTCCCCCTGATGGTTGGCCTGATGGCCCCGGCAGCTCACGCGGGAAGCTCGACCAATGTGGCCCTGGGGTTGGCCTCCTTCGCCGTGTTCAACCAGCTCTTCGGCCCCTTGCTCCACCCCAGACCGGTTCACGCCGTTACGACCCAGTCGGTCGTGTACACCACGCCCGTGGTCTACGCCACCCCACCTCCGGTCGTGGTGGTCAAGCCCGCGCCGCCTCCGCCGCCGATCCCGACCGTTGTCCAGTACCCCCACGGCAGGTATGAGCTGCGCGGGGACGGCACGACCATTCAGTACCACTGGGTCTGGATCCCCAACCCGCCGCCTCCGCCGCCGGCCGCGCCACCTCCACCCAGTTCTCCGTAGGAACGGGCGCCGGGGAGCGGAATAGCTCCCGCTCCCCGGCAGGGCACTCTCGCTACGGGCGTGTCGGAGTAATGCCTTCGAGCGCGCACCCGCTGCGCGGGTACCCGGCCCGCGCAACCAACTCGGGCCTCGCCTCGTGGCGGGCCTGCCTCCCGGCATGGCCGACGCCCCTCGGCTCGAAAATCCACTCGGGCCTCGCCTCGTGGCGGGCCTGCCTCCCGGCATGGCCGACGC
>JACQWB010000101.1 GCA_016209385.1 Candidatus Rokuibacteriota bacterium | reverse complement strand
GTCGCTGCCGGCGAGCTCAAAGGGCGGCGGCTGGCTGCGCCGAAAGGGCGGCGGACACGCCCGACCTCCGACCGCATCCGCATCGCGTGCCTCGATACCCTGGCGCCGTGGCTGCCGGGCGCCCGCTTCCTCGACCTCTTCGCCGGCGCGGGGGCGGTCGGCATCGAGGCCCTCTCGCGGGGCTGCGCGGAGTGCGTGTTCGTCGAGACGGACCACGCGGCCATGGCCGCGCTCTGCTCGAACCTCGAGCAGCTCGGCCTCGCGGGGCGGGCGCGGGTCCTGCGGCGGGATGCGCGCTCGGCCGTGGAGCTTCTCAAGCGGGAGGGCGCTCGCTTCGCGGCGATGTTCCTCGACCCGCCGTACCGGAGCGCGCTCGCCGCCGAGACGCTGGCACGCCTCGCCGACGGCACGCTCCTCGCGCCGGGCGGGGTCGTCGTGGTCCAGCACCTGACGAAAGCGCCGCTCCCCGAGCGCGTGGGGTCGTTAACAGCCTTCAAGGGACGACGATTCGGCGAAACCACCTTGACTTTCTTTCGGGCGGCGGGGTAAGATCAGCGTCGTTTTTCGGAGGGGAGCGTGGAACTTCGAGCCGAGCGGCTCCCGACGAGCCGCAGGCGAGGAGAGTCGCGAGGCGAGGCCCGAGTTGATCGCTCGAGCCGAGCGGCTCCCGACGAGCCGCAGGCGTGGCAGTTCGAGCCGAGGCGCTTCGGCGCAGGTGGCTTCATCGCCTGCGCCAGCGACGAGGCGAGGCCCGGTTAGCTAACACAGCGGCGAGGGCTGAATGGGCAAGCGTGCCGTCTATCCGGGAATGTTCGATCCGGTCCACAACGGCCACCTGGACCTGATCGAGCGGAGCCTCCGCATCTTCGACGAGCTGATCCTGGCCGTGGTCGCCAACCCGGCGAAGGAGCCCCTCTTCTCGATCAAGGAGCGGCTCGACATGCTCGACGAGTCCACGGCCGGGCTTGGGAACCTCCGCATCACGTCCTTCGACGGCCTCCTGATCGACCTCGTGGCCCACGAACGCGCCGACTGCGTGATCCGGGGGATCCGCGCGATCTCGGACTTCGAGTACGAGTTCCAGATGGCGCTGATGAACCGCAAGCTCCGCGACAGCGTGGAGACCGTCTTCATGATGCCCCACGAGAAGTACACCTATATCTCCTCCCGGCTCATCAAAGAGGTCGCGAGCTACGGCGCCGCGGTCGCGGGCCTGGTGCCCTCGAGCGTCGAGACGCGGCTGAAGGAGAAGTTCGCCAGGAAGTAACGGGCCCGATGTTCGCCGATCGCCTGAAAACCCTCGCCCCCTCCTCCACGCTGGCCATCCAGGCGAAGGCCAAGGCCATGCGCGCCCAGGGGATCGACGTCATCTCCTTTGGCGCGGGGGAGCCCGACTTCGACACCCCGGAGCGGATCAAGGAGGCGGCGGTCCGCGCGCTTAAGCAGGGACAGACCAAGTACACTGAGGTGCCCGGGATCCCGGAGCTCCGTGCGGCCGTTTGCCAGAAGCTCCGCCGTGACAACGGCCTCGACTACGAACCCGCCGAGGTCCTGATCTCCTGCGGCGCCAAGCACACCCTCTACAACATCTTCGTCACGCTCGTGGACTCCGGCGACGAGGTCCTCATTCCGAGCCCGTACTGGGTCTCCTACCCCGAGCAGGTGCGGCTCCTCGGCGGCGTTCCGGTGCCTGCCCCGACCGATGAGGCGCGCGGATTCCAGGTCGACCCGGCCCGTCTGAGGGCGGCGGTGACGGCGCGGACCCGGGCCGTCGTGCTCAACAGCCCGAACAACCCGACGGGGGCGGTCCTGACCCAGGAGACGCTGCGGGCCGTCGGCGAGCTCGCGGTCGAGCGCGGCCTCTGGGTGATCTCCGACGAGTGCTACGAGGCGCTCACCTACGACCGGCGCCACACGTCGATCGCGGCGCTGGGGCCGGAGGTCAAGGCGCGCGCCATCGTCGTCAACACGTGTTCCAAGGCCTACGCGATGACCGGCTGGCGCATCGGTTACGCCGCGGGCCCCCGCGCGCTGATCGCCGCCATGAGTGACGTCCAGAGCCAGGTCACTTCCAACCCGTCCTCGATCGCCCAGTGGGCCGCCGTGGAAGCGCTGGCGGGCCCCCAGGACGAGGTGGCCAAGATGGTCGGCGAGTTCGACCGCCGTCGGCGGGTGATCGTGGAAGGGCTCAACACGATCCCCGGGATCCGCTGCGTGATGCCCGGTGGGGCGTTCTACGCGTTCCCCGACGTGTCGGAGCTTTTCGGCAGGATGTGGGAGGGCCGGAGACTGGCCAGCTCGTCGGACGTCACGGCGTTCCTGCTCGAGGCCGCGCGGGTTGCCGTGGTCCCGGGCGTCGACTTCGGCTCCGACCGCCACGTCCGCCTCTCGTACGCCACCGACCTCGCGACCATCAGGCAGGGGCTGGCTCGGATCGACGCAGCGGTCCGGTCCCTCGGCCCGATATGATCCCCGATCCGACCTGGGAGGCGGCGCTCCGACGCGCCGCAGCGGTCCGCGTCATCCTCATCATCGGCGAGACCGACACGGGCAAGACGTCCTTCACGACTTACCTGGCCAACGGGCTCCTGGGGCGCGGCGACCGCGTCGGCGTCGTGGACGCGGACCTCGGGCAGTCCGACATCGGTCCTCCGACGACCGTGGGGCTCGGGCTGATCAGCCAGCCTGTGGAGCAGCTCGGCGAGGCGGAAGTCGCCGGGCTCTACTTCGTCGGGTCCACGTCTCCCCAGGGTCATCTCCTCCCCACCGTGATCGGCACCAAGCGGATGGTGGACAAGGCCCTCACCCTGGGCCTCGATCGCGTGCTCGTGGACACGAGCGGGCTGGTCCAGGGGGAGCTGGGGCGCGCCCTGAAGCAGCACAAGATCGACCTGATCGATCCGGATGTGCTCTGCTGCCTCCAGCACGGGGACGAGTGCGAGCCGATCCTGAAGCCCTACGCGGCGGGGCGCCGGCCGGAGGTCCTCCGCGTCGCCTCGAGCCGCGCGGGGCGGAAGCGCTCGCAGGAGGAGCGGCGGCTGCACCGGGAGCGGACGCTCCAGGCCTACTTTCACGGGGCGCGCACGCTCTACCTGGACCTCGGCCGCGTGGTCCTGAGACGCCCGGCGCTCTTCGCGGGCCAGCCGCTGGCGGGTCGTCAGCTCGAGGAGCTCTCGGCGCTCCTGAACGACATGGTGCTCTGGGCTGAGCGGCGCGGGACCGAACTCGTCCTCGTGACTCCCGATCCGATCAAGGAGGTCGAGCTGCGCCAGATCGCCCGGCGCTTCGATGAGAGCCTCGTCCTCAACTACAGCCTGGACGACTTCCAGGGTGCGCTGGCCGGGCTCGACAACGCCGACCGGGAGACCGTCGGGCTCGGTGTGGTCCGCGCCGTGGACTTCGGCAAGCAACTCCTGGTGATCGAGACCGCGGTGCCGGAGGCCTCGATCGCGAGCGTCACGATCGGCCGCCAGAAGTTCCGCCCGGCCTGATTCCTGGTCGGGAGGGTTCGCGTGCGGCTCGGTATCCGACACAAGCTGGTCTTCCTCAGCCTTCTCATCCTCATTGTGGTCTCGTTCGGCTTCACGTGGCTGCACCTCGCGCTCTCGCGCGGGTGGGTGGAAGAGGACCTGAAGGACCGGGCCATCGCCTTCGCTCGGGAGATCGCGGCCACGATTGGCGATCGGCGGGAGTTTGAGAGTGCCGCGCTCCTTCACGACCAGATCCAGCAGATCCTGGCGGTCAGGCAGAATGTGCTCCAGCTCGACATTCTTGCGTTCGGGTCCGGTGGGACCAAGTTGGTAGCCACAAGCCATCCCGAGAGTCGGCTGCCGTTTCGCCGGAAGGAGGTGGACCAGATCCTCAAGGGGCAGGTCATCTCGCGCCTCATGAAGGAGCCGAACAGGCGGTACTGGGAGGTCATGGCCCCGGTCACGCTTGAGGGAACGGTGGCCGGAGCGGTTGCTGCCAAGTTCTCGCTGGACCGCGCGGATCGGCAGGCGTCGCGGATCCGCACATGGGCGCTCGCCCTCACCGCCGTCTCGGTGGTAATCATGGGTGTCCTGATGAGTCTTGCGGTCCAGCTGATCGTGGATCGCCCGGTCCGGCGGTTCATGGACGCCATTGCTCGCATCCGGAGCGGGGACAGCGCCGCCACGGTCCGGGTGGAGACCGCCGACGAATTAGGGGCCGTCGCACAGCACTTCAACGAGATGATGGGGCGGATCAACCAGTTCAGCGATGAACTCCAGGCTCGGGTCAAAGAAGCAACCGCGGAGCTCGACCGCCGCTATCAGGAGCTCCAACGCCTGAACCAGCTCCTCTTCGAAACGCAGCGGAGCCTCGGCCACGCCGACCGGCTGGCCCTGTCCGGGCGGATCATGGCCGAGGTCGCTCACGAAGTCGGTACACCGCTCCACTCGGTAGCTGGACACATCGAGCTGCTCCGGAAGGAACTGCCTGCCGATTTTCTGTCGGAGGATCTAGCCCGTCGCCTCGCGATCATCGAGACCCAGCTTGCGAGGGTGGTCGAGATCATTGGCCAACTACTGGACCTCACTCGCCACTCGCCTGGAGAGCCGGGCCCAGTAGACGCGAACCGGCTGCTGCGAGACACGGCCGACTTGGTGAGGCCGAGCCTCTCCGCCGCGGGTCTGAGCCTCGAGGTGGTCACGGCCCCTGAGCTTCCGTCGGTGCAGGGTCACCGAAACCAGCTCCAGCAGGTGATCCTGAACCTCCTGACCAACGCGATGGACGCCACACCGGCCGGAGGCCGTGTGAAACTGACCACCAGGGCTCTTGAAAATCGCGAGGAAGTGGAGGTGGAGGTCAGTGACACCGGGCGAGGGATTCCGCTTGCCCACCGAACGCAGATCTTCGAGCCATTCTTTTCGACCAAGGAGTCGGGGAGGGGTACCGGCCTCGGTCTTTTCATTTCCGCCCAGATCGTGCGGGAGCACAAGGGACGGATCGAGGTCACGAGCGACGAAGGCCGAGGGAGCACGTTCCGGGTCGTCCTCCCCACGGGGCGTCCCGCATGACGGCGCCTCCGACGCTCCTGATCGCAGACGATGACCCAGTGGCCCGGGACCTCCTTGCCGAGGTGTTGACCCGAGAAGGGTACCGGGTCCGGGCAGCTTCAGGCGGGGAGGAGTGCCTGCGCCTGGCCGAAGCCGAGCCCTTCGACCTGGCCCTCGTAGATCTGCGGATGCCCGACCTGGACGGGCTGTCGGTCCTCCAGCGACTCGCGTCAATCCAGCCGAGAGTCCCAGTCTTAATCCTCACGGCGTTTGCGACCATCGAAACCGCGATCGAAGCAATTCGTGCTGGCGCGTACGACTACCTCTCCAAACCCTTCAGAATGGAGGAGATCAAGGTCGTGGTGCGCCGGGCCCTGGACGCGCAGCGGTTGGTCCGTGAGAACCTTCAGTATCGGCAGGAGCTCAGGGAACGATACCGGGTCGAAAACCTGGTGGGCCAGTCTCCTCAAATGGTCGAGATCTATAAGCTGGTGGCGCGCGTGGCGAACCTCGACACCACGGTCCTCATTCAGGGGGAAACCGGCACCGGGAAAGAGTTGGTCGCCCGCGCCATCCACTACGCGAGCCTCCGGGCGGACCGGCCCTTCGTGGTGGTAGACTGCGCGGCACTTCCCGAGGCGCTTTTCGAGTCGGAGCTCTTCGGCCACGAACGGGGCGCTTTCACCGGGGCCCTCTCAACTCGGCGCGGCCTCCTCGAAACCGCCGCGGGGGGAACCTGCCTCCTTGACGAGATCGGGGAGTTGTCGCCCGCCCTCCAAGGCAAGCTGCTACGGGCCCTCCAGGAGAGGACGATCCGGCGGGTCGGGGGAAACGAGCCGATTCCCGTGAACGTCCGGATCGTCGCGGCGACCAACCGGGATCTCAGGAAGCTGGTCGAGGACGGCAGCTTCCGGGAGGATCTCTACTTTCGCCTCAAGGTCGTGACGATCACGGTCCCGCCCCTCCGTGAGCGGCTCCAGGACGCGCCGCTCCTGGCTCAGCACTTCCTGCAGAAGTATGCCGTCGCGTCCGGTAAACCGGTGAAGGGCTTCGCGCGGGAAACCCTCGCGCTCCTCTCGGGCTACCACTGGCCGGGCAACGTTCGGGAGCTGGAACACACCGTCGAGCAGGCGGTCGCGCTCTCCTCGTCGGAACTTGTCCTCCCCGACGATCTCCGGCCGGAGCTCCGCGAGGAGCCTGCCCGCGAGCTCCGTCTGCCCGCGGGGCGCATGACGCTGGAAGAGATGAAGTGCTGGTATGTGGCCAAGGTTCTTGAAGAGGCGGGGGGGAACAAACTCCGTGCGGCCGAGATCCTAGGGATCGACCGGCGCACCCTCTACCGGATCCTCCAGCGACAGGTAGTCGAGGAGGAGGCGGACGGATGACGCGAGCGGGTGGCCTGGTCGCGGTCGCCCTCCTGGTGTCGGGTTGTGCCTCCGCCGCAGGGGTCTCGGACCGGAGTGAGGTGATCCGGCGCATCCTCCCTTCGACGGTCCAGCTCCGGGCCGAGCGCGAGGGCGGCGGGCGGCGCGCCGCGTCCGGGGTCGTGCTCGCGTCGGACACGAAGTCGGGCCGTTCGTGGATTCTCACGACCCGCCACTTCTTGGAGCCACCGTTTCGCCGGCAGGTCTACGTCAGCACGCCTCAACACAAGGGCCGAGGGAGAGCGGCAGTGACGGCCGTGAGCACGGACACGGACCTCGCAATTATCGAGGTCGAAGGGATAGACCTCCCGCCCGTGAAATTTAAGGAAGTGGTCCAGCTCGGGGACGAGGTCTGGGTCGTTGCGTTCCCTTGGGGCCGTCGATTGACGGTGGTGAGCGGGGTGGTGAGTCAGATCGGGTCCGAGGCAGGAGAAGCGGCGGTGGAGGGACCGGCCCGAATGGTGGACGCCTCAGTGAGCTACGGGGCCAGCGGGGGAGGGGTGTTCGACGCCGTAACTGGCGCGTTGGTCGGGATCGTGGAAGGCTACCGCACGGCACGGGTGGCGATCCCGGAAACGCCAGAGCGCGGCTTGGAGGTCCCGGTCCCCGGGGAAACCACCGTGATTTCGTCGCAGGCGGTTGTTCGCTTCCTCCTCGCCGCGGGGCTCGAAGCCTTGATCCCAAAATAAAAAACGGGCATGCCCGCTCGCGGCATGCCCGTTTGGAGAGCGAGGGGTACTACTCCGACACCGCGAAGCTGGTGGAGATCTTCTTCCCGTCCCGCTCCTCGTAGGTGGCCTTCACCGATGCCCCTGCCTTGAGGGTGTCCATCGATAGGCCTTCGGCCACCCAGAGCTGGGTGCCGTCCTCAAGGACGAACATCCGATCGGCAGGGTCCACCTTCTGGATCTTCCCCTCGATCTCTTCAGCCCAGGCGCTGGCCACGGACAGGGCGAGCAGCAGAGCCAACGCAACTGCGAAAACCTTCTGCATGACGACTCCTCCTTTTGGGGGTGGAAGTGTGTGTTGCCAAGACTAGGAGCAAGCGAGATGCCAAGGGGACGTGTCGGTCAAAGTGAGCGAATTCGGCGGCTTAGGTAAGGCGCGCGGCCCTGTCGAAGTGCATTCAGTGTGGCGCCTTTGAACACGCTGGGGCAAATTTCCCCAGAATGCCCCTGTCAGGAGTTCCCGTTGAAAGATTTTGCGATCCTCTTTATGCTACCTTTGCCGTCCAGCAGATGGGAGGATGCGTGCTGAGCCCGGTCAACACGCGGCAGCTCAAGCCGGCGCTTCTGGCAGCTGCCGGGCCCAGAAAGGAGACCCGGTGAAGATCGAAGGCAGCTACGACATTCCGGCACCCCGCGACCGCGTCTGGCAGGCCCTCCTCGACCCCGCCCAGCTCGCCAAGGCCATCCCGGGCTGCGAGGAGCTCGAAGCCATCGGCGAAGGGGAGTACAAGGCGACGATGAAGGTCGGCGTCGCGGCGGTGAAGGGGACCTTTCAGGGCAAAGTGAAGCTCTCGGACATCCAGCCGCCGACCCGGTACCGGATGGCGGTCGAGGGGAGCGGTGGCCCCGGCTTCGTCAGGGGCGAGGCCGCCATGGAGCTGTCCGAGGTGGAGGGGGGCACGCGGGTCGCGTGCTCCGCCGACGTGCAGATCGGTGGCCTGATCGCGGGGGTCGGGCAGCGGATGCTCGGGGGCGTGGCGAAGATGATGCTGGACCAGTTCTTCTCCCGGATGGCCGAGCAGCTGGGCGGATCCCCCTAGTTGACTCGGAGGGGGGCTTTGCCCCCCTTCCGAACCTCCCCCAGGATCGGTTGCGCCGGCGCAGCCGGCGCTCGAGCGGGGGTATCTCCGACAGGCCCCTAAGATGGCTGAGCTTCTCTTCCTCCTGACCCGCGGGTTGTTTCTCGGGCTCCTGACGATGCTCGGCGTCAGCACCGTCGTCGCGGCGGTGTTCTTGGCCCGAGCCCGCCGCGCGCGCGCCCCGTCTCCGGCGTTCGCGCCGCCGGTGGCGGTGATGATCCCCGCCTACAACGAGGAAGCCAATATCGGGCCCTGCCTCGCGGCCCTTCTCGCCGCCGGTTATCCGAGGGAAAAGCTGGACATCATCGTCGTCGACGACGGCTCGACCGACAGAACACGCGCCGTCGTGCGCGCCTACCCGGGCGTCCGGCTGCTCAGCCAGGAGCACCGGGGGAAAGTGGCGGCCCTGAACACGGCGGTCCGGAGCGCGAGGTCCGACTTCCTCGTGAGCATCGACGCGGACACGCGCCTCCGGCCCGGCGCCATCGCGGAGCTCGTGCGGCCGCTCGCCGACCGCCGCATCGGCGCGGTCACCGGCGTGGCGAAAGTGGCGAACCCGCGGGGCGCGCTCGGATGGTTTCAGAGCGTGGAGTACCTGGCCAACGCCTTCTCGCGGGAGAGCTTCGCCTCGGTCTTCCGCTTCGCGCCCGGAATCTGCGGCGCGCTGACCTGCTACCGCCGGAGCAGCCTGCTGCGCGTTGGCGGCTTCAGGCCCGACACCGCGGCCGAGGATTTCGACGTGGCCCTGGAGCTTGCACGACGGGGGTCCGCCGTCGTCGCGGCGCGCGCGGCCGTCGGGGACACGCGGGTGCCGGAGACCCTCTCCGAGCTCGTCCGCCAGCGGGTGCGGTGGATGAAAGGCTGCATGCAGTGCTTCGTGAAGCACCGGGCGCTGCTGGTCGGTGGCCCGCCGCCGCTCGCCTACCTGGTCGCGGCACAGATCTTCTGGATCCTCTACGCGCTCCTGAGCCTGCCCCTCATCGCCTACCACTTCGCCTACTGGCTGCCGCTCTACGCCGGGTCGGTGCTCGACCTCAGTCTCTACGTGCTCCGCTGGGCGACCATCGTCGGGCCGGTCTATATGCTCGCCAAGATCCCGGCATGGGGGATTAACTTCACCTACTTCTTCGGCGTCCTCGCTGGGCTCCTCGCGCCGCTGCTGATGCTCGTGGCCGTCCGCTGGTACGATCGCCTCACGCTCCGAGCCGTCCTCGCGATCCTCGGCTTCTTCCCCTACACGCTGCTTCTGTCGGCGATGATGATGGGGAGCCTCGTGGCCTACGTCAGGAGCGGCGGCAAGGGTGTCTTCAGGAAGTGAGCGGTCGGTGCCCCTCCGTCGGGGGCCCGGACGGCTCCCGCGAGACGGCGGACCGCGTGCGAGTCGAGTGCGGTCGCGGCAGACTCATACTCCCTCGAGACCGTATTCCTTCCAGCGCTCGAGCACCCGCTGCTCATCCTCGGGGGCGGGCTTGACCGTGGGGGGGAAGCGCTCGCCCCCCCACTCGGCCCGCCGCTCGAATTCCCAGTTCCGGGTCGCGTCCACCAGCAACCGGTTCCAGAGGCCGGAGCCCAGGCGGTTCACATCACGCTCCACCAGCGGCGTGCTCGGGTCGATGGGCGAGCCGAAGATCCCCGGAAAGACCACGAGCCCGCCGTGCCCGGCGTTGACCCGATAGGCGATCGCCCAGTCGAGCTGCTCGTAGGAGGAGATGTCGATGTCCTCTTCCACCACGATGACGTTCTTGTAGCGAAACTGTGCCGCACCGGCTCCCCAGAGGGCCGCGGCGATCTGCTTGGGCTGTCCCTGGTAGTGCTTCCGGATCTGGATGCAGATGTTCGTGCCGTTCGTGATGGGATGGACGTAGACGTCGCGAATCCCCGGGATCCCGGCGCCGGTCAGGATGTTCAAGGCGATCGCCGCCCGCTGGACCGAGGACATCACGCTGTTCTCGCTGAACGACCCCGGCAGCGTTCCCTCGAGCGTGCCCCGGAAGATCGGCTCGCTGCGGTGCGTGACGCAGGTCACGCGAATCGTCGGTCGGGGCGTGGGTAGGTCGGAGACATAGCCTGTGAACTCGCCGAAGGGCCCCTCGAGCTCGTAGGTGGCCGCGTCGTCGGAGATGAGCCCCTCGATGACGATCTCGGCGCTGGCTGGCACGTCCAAGTCCACGGTCTCGCATCGGACCAGCTCGGCGGGCTCCCCCCGGTAGGCGCCCATCACGTCATACTCACACACGCCCGCGGGGATCGGGCTCCCGGCGATGAACGGGAGGATCGGGTCCCAGCCGATGACGCACGCTACCGGCATGGGCTGGCCGCGGCTCGAGTACTTGAGGAAGTGCTGGCCCCAGTGCTGGCCTCCTTTGATGAGGAGCATGGGGATCGTGTTCCGCGTGCCGATCATTCCCCGGTAGATGCCGACGTTCTGGACCCCCGTGTCCGGGTCGCGCGTGACGATCCCCGAGAAAGTGTTGATGTACCGCCCGCCTTCCAGGTAGTGCCACTTGGGGACCGGGAACTCGGTGAGGTCCGCGTGCGCCCCCTTGACGATGACCTCCTTCACCGGCCCCGTGCGGACCACGCGTGGCGGGATCGCCTCGCGGTTCTTCTTCATCACGTACTGAACCAGCTCGCGGTTGGGCGCTTCCCTCGGGAAGCCCAGGGCCAGGGCGAGCCGCCCTCTGCTGCCGAGGCCGCCGGTGAAGAGTCGGGTGCACCGCCCCTGCTCGTATCCACGGATGTTCTCGAAGAGGAGCGCGGGTCCCTTCCGCTCCAGGACCTTCCGCGTGATCGCGCCGATCTCGCGATCCCAGTCCACGGGCGCCGTGATGCGGCGGAGTTCTCCTTCCTTCTCGAGGCGGGCGATCCACTGGCGCAGGTCCATGAAGCCCATCGCTACCTCCTTGCCGTCCTGACCGCGGGCCCGAGCGCTCCCGCACGGCGGAGGCGCTGGGAGGCACACACCCCCAGGAAGCCGAGCGCCCCGAGCAGATCTCCCCAGAGCCCGGGGAAGATGAGGAGCACCGAGCCCGCGAGGAGCGCGACCCGCTCCCACACCCGCGTGGGCGCCCAGAGGTATCCCACGATGCCGGCGCCCAGCATCAGGATGCCCAGCGTGGCGGCAGCGGTGCGGGAGACCACGCCGAAGGGCGTGGGGTTGATCAACAGAATGGAAGGATCGTAGGCGAAGCTGAACGGGATCAGGAAGCCCGACAGCGCCAGCAGCATGGCCGTCCACTGGGTCCGCCAGGGATCGGCTCCGGCGATGGCGGAGGTGGCGTAGGTGGAGATGGCCGTGGGCGGCGTCAGGTCGGCCAGGATGCCGAAGTAGAAGACGAACATGTGGGCCACCAGGGCCGGCAGGCCGAGCTCGAGGAGCGCCGGGGCAGCCATGACCGAGGTGATGATGTAGGTGGCTGAGGTCGGAAGCCCCGTGCCGAGCACCAGCGCAGCCACCATGGTGAACAGGAGCGTGGCCAGGAGGTGGCCGCCGGACAGCGCGACGATGCCGCTCGCGATCTTCAGCCCCATCCCGGTGACCGCCACCACCCCCACCACGATTCCCACCGTGGCGCACGCCAGGGCAACAGGGAGCGCGTTCTGAGCGGATTCCACCAGCGCCTCAGCCGCGCCTCTCCACGTGAGCCGGGTCTCGCGGCGCAGGAAGCTGGCTGCGGCGCCGACGACAATCGCCCAGAGCCCCGCGTAGAGCGGCGTGCGCCCCTCCACCATGAGATACACGAGCACCGCCGGGGCCGCGAGCAGGTGGGCGTACGCGGCCACGACCGTGGCGAGGCGGGGCAGGTCGCTGCGGGGCAGGAGGGGGAGGCCCCGCCGTGCGGCCTCGAAGTGCACCATCACGCCCACGGCGAAGAAGTAGAGGACACCGGGGATGGCCGCGGACACTGCCACGGTCGCGTAGGGAACGCCGAGGGTCTCGGCCATGATGAAGGCTGCCGCGCCCATGACGGGAGGAATCAGCTGGCCGCCCATGGAGGCCGTGGACTCCACCCCCGCGGCGAACTCCGGGCGGTAGCCGGCGCGCTTCATGAGCGGGATCGTGAAGCTCCCGGTGGTGACGGCGTTGGCAATGGCGCTGCCATTGATCGTGCCGAGGAGCCCGCTGGAGATGACCGCCACCTTGGCGGCCCCTCCCTTCGTCCACCCGGCCAGCGCCAGGGAGAGGTCGGTGAAGAACCGGATCAACCCCACCCGCGTCATGAACGTCCCGAACAGGATAAAGAGGTAGATATAGGTGGCCGAGACCAGGGCGGGAATCCCGAACACCCCCTCGGTGGAGAGCACCTGCTGGTCGAGAAAGCGGGAAAAGGCGGTGCCGCCGTGGCCGAGGAAGCCGGGGAGCCACGGCCCGAGAAAGGCGTAGGCAACGAAGGCGAGCGTGAGGCCGGTGAGCCCGGCCCCGACGAAGCGCCGGGAGGCTTCGAGCAGGAGCAGGAGGAACAGGCACCCGACGATCTTGTCGCCGAGGTTTGGTTCGTCGACGAAGGGCATGCGGCTCACGAGGCGCGGGTTTTCGATGACGAAGTAGACCGCCGTGGCCGCGGAGAGGAGCGCCGCGCCACCGCTGGCCCAGCCCACCCGCACCCCCGGCTTGCGCGGGGTCAGGAACGCCAGGGTCATGGCGAAGGCCACGTGGACGGGGAGCTGGATCAGGAGGTCGAACATCCCCGCGGCGACCGTGTAGATCTGGAAGGCGGACCAGGCCACCGCCACGAGTGCCCGGGGCGTCAGGAAGTCTCGCATGCTTCCCAGCGACACCCTACGCCTCAGCGCCGTGCGGGGACGCGCGGCGGTCGAAGGTGAGGATCCGGCCGTTCGTGAAGATCCAATCCGCGGCTACCTGAGCCATCCCTTCTCGCGGTAGTACCGTTCGGCCCCCGGATGGAGCGGGATCCCCACCAGCTCGGGCTTCCAGGCCACGCTCGGCTCGAAGACCGCGAGTCCCGCGTGACCGCGAACCAGCGCGTCCTTGTTCTCGCAGATCGTCTTCGTGATCGTGTACGCGGTCGAGTCGGGGAGCGCGGTGTTGGTGATCAGGACCGTCGGAAACCCGACGGTCTCGATAGGCTCGGGCTGGTTCTTGAACTCGTTGGCCGGCATCCTGGCCGGCTGGTAGCCGAGGGCGGCCAGGCCCTTGACGCGCTCCGGCTCAAGCGGCAGGAACTTCACGTCGGCGAACGTGGCGATCTCCGTAATGGAGGGATGCTTGGGTGTCACCACCGCGATGAGCAGGTCCCCGCGCCCGTCCCGCATCGCGTCGATGATGACCTTGTAGCCTACGTGGGTCGCGCTCCCGCCCGAGCCCTTCAGGTCGTCGTAGCTCAGCCCGTACTCGCGCAGGAGCTGCCGGGCGGCGAACTCGCCGAGCGAGCCGACGGGCAGCGTGTAGAGCCTGACGGGCGGCTTTTTCTCCTTGACCTCCTTCAGGGACTTGATGCCGAGCTTCTTCTGGGCGATGGCGAGCAGGTAGTAGGTGTCCAGCCCGCCGACGAGGCCGCGGAGGTTCTCGAGCCTGGCGTCGTACGCTTCCTTGCCTTCGTACGCCCAGCGGTTGGTCACCGTGAACGAGAACGCGATCGGTGTCTCGTTCTTCGCCACCAGCTTCGCGTTGCCGACGCCTCCCGAGAACGGCTTCACGTCCACGTGCGAGCCCGGTGGGAGCATCTTGCGCAGAAGCTCCGCCATCGTCGCCCCGTAGACGTACCACGCGGTCCCCTGGCTCAGCGTGCCGAAGGCGAGGGTCACCGGTTGCTGGGCCAGCGCCAGGCTGATGCTCCCCAGCACGGCCAGCGTCACCACCACCGCCACAATCGTCTTCCTCATCGTCGTCCTCCTTTCGGGTCTCGCCTCGTGCCGGGCCTGCCTGCGGCATGGCCGGCGGCCCTCGGCTCGAACTGCCATTCTTCAGCGCCCCGTGAACTTCGGGGGCCGCCTCTCGAGGAAAGCCCTCACCCCCTCCTCGTAGTCCCGGGTGGAGCGGAGCCACGCGTAGGCCTTGCGCTCCAGCTCGAGCGCCGTCTCCAGCGGCGCCTCGATCCCCTTGTTCAGCACCGTCTTCAGGGTACGCAGCGCCAGAGGCGCTTGCTCCGCCAGGGCCGTGGTCAAGGTCGTGAGCGCCTCCTCGAACTCGGCTGGCGCCACGGCCTGGGTGATGAGCCCCCACTGCTCGGCCAGCGTCGCGGGGATCCGCTGCCCTGTCATCATGAAGAGCTTGGCGCGGGTCATCCCGATCAGGCGGAGGGCTCGCTGGGTGCCCCCGCTCCCCGGGATCATCCCCAGGCGAATCTCGGGGAAGGCGAACTCTGAGCGGGTCGTCGCGACCCTGAAATCGCAGGCGAGCGCCAGCTCGAGGCCCGCGCCCATCGTGTAGCCATCGATGGCCGCCACCACCGGCTTCCGGCACCGCTCGGGACAGGTGAGCGTATCCCCCCACTGCTCCAGGTCCGCGGGGGCCAGAGAGAGGAACTCGGCCACGTCGCCGCCTGCGCTGAACGCCTTGCCGCCGGCGCCACGGATCGCGATGACCCGGACGGCCTCGTCGGCATCGAGGTCGTGGAAGATGCCGGGGAACTCGCTTCGCATGACGACGGTCAGGGTGTTCATCTTGGCCTGGCGATCGATCCAGACCGTTGCCGTCGCCCCGTCCCGTTCCACCCTTACGAACTCGCTCATCCCGGTCTCCCTAAGGCTCGGGAATCAAGAGGAGCTTGCCGCGGTTCTTCCGCTCGATGAGATACTGGGCCGCGTGCCGGGCTTCCGAGAGCGGGAAGACGCGGTCCACGACAGGACGGAGCCGGCCGGCCAGCATGAACTCGACGATGGTGCGGAGTTCTGAGATGGAGCCCAGGTTGGTACCGATGATGCGGAGGTTCTTCGAGTACAGTTGACGGAGATCCACGCGCCCCCAGTGGCTGTCATGCGAGCCGATGCTCAGCAGCTTGCCGAGCCGCGTGAGGCAGTAGAGGCTCCGCTCGAAGGTCTCGGCGCCGATGTGCTCCACGACCAGGTCCACCCCGCGCTTGCCCGTGTAGCGCCGGACCTCCTCGACGAAGTCCTGCGTCCGGTAGTTGATCACGGCGTCTGCGCCCAGGGATTCGGCAAACGCGATCTTGTCCTCCGAGCCGACCGTGGTGATGACCCGGGCCCCGATCAGCTTGGCGATCTGGATGGCCGCGCTCCCCACCCCGCTCCCCGCAGCCTGGACGAGCACGGTCTGGCCGGGCCGGAGGTCCGCCTGGGCCACCAGCGCGTGCCAGGCGGTCAGCATCGCGAGCGGAACGGCCGCGCCGGCTTCAAAGCTCAACGCATCAGGGAGCGAAATGATGTTCTCGGCCGGCACCTTCACCAACTCGGCATAGCCGCCGTCCTTGTGAGCGCCCAGGTAGCCGTACCGAAGGCAGACCGTGCGCTCCCCCCGCAGGCAGTATTCGCACCGGCCGCAGGAGAAGCCCGGAAAGATCAGCACGCGCTGCCCGGCCGCAAGTCCGGTCACGTCGGGGCCCAGGGCGGCCAGAATCCCGGCCACTTCGCAGCCGTTGACGTGAGGCAGACCCTCGGGCGGCGGGAAGCGGCCGTCCAGCAGGAGCACGTCCACGTGGTTCAGGGCGCAGGTCCGGACGCGCACCAGGACCTCGCCGGGGCCCGGGACTGGGTCCTTGTAGTCGCCGTAGATGATCTTCTCAGGCCCGCCGTGCTCTTTGAAGTAGGCCGCCTTCATCGCGTGCCTCCGTTCGGTCAGCGGCTGAGCTTCAGGATCCGGGCGGCGTTGCTCCCGAGGATCTGTTCCTTCGCCGTGTCGGACAGCGGCAGCCCTCGGATCGTCTCGATGTTCTTCCTGATCGACGGTATGCTCGGCCAGTCAGAGCCGAAGAGCACTTTGTCGGCCACTCGCTCCAGCTCCGGGAAGTAGACGAGCAGCCGCTGGGGCGGGAGCCCGGCGATCTCCATGTAGACGTTCTCGCGCAAGCGCGCGAGGGCGTAGGCCCGGTCGTACCAGAAGGGCCGCCCGCTGTGGGTGACGATGATCGTGAGGTCCGGGAAGTCCACCGCGACATCGTCCAGGTACAGGGGATCCCCGTACTTGAGCCGCGAGGCCGGGAAGACCGAGGACCCCGTGTGCCACTTGACCGGCATCCTCAGCTCCTGGGCCTTGGCGTAGAGCGGGTAGAGCCTGGCGTCGTTGGGGTAGAAGTACTGGTAGGTCGGGTAGAGTTTGAGGCCACGAAAGCCATGATCCGTCACGAGCCGCTCCAGCTCCCGGTCGGGGTTGGCGGTCGCGTGGGGGTTGATGCTCGCGAACGGGATGAGGCGGGGGCTTCCCTTGCACAGCCGTGCCACGGTTTCGTTGCCGCCGATGGCGGAGGTGATGGGGGCCAGCTCCGCGAGGACGACGCCATAATCGACGCCGGCCTGGTCGAGGACCGAGAGATAGCGCTCCGTGGTCGAGTGCTCCTCCACGAACGCGGCGAAGGGACGGCCGAGCTGCCGGCTCATGAACTCGATGAAGGAGGGCGGCCCGCTGACCGGGACATCGTAGGCGTGGAGGTGGAAGTCCACGATGGACATCAGGCGGCTCCGCTCCGTGCACTCCATGGCGCGCCCTCCGCGCGCTCCCGGAGCCAGTCAGCCTGCTCGATGCTGAGGTCTACCATCAACCGACCGTGCTGTAGCCGCCGCTGACACTGACCACCTGGCCCGTGATCCAACCGGCCAGGTCTGAAGCCAGGAACGCGACCAGCGGGGCCACGTCCGACGGCCGCCCCAGCCGACGCAGGGGGTAGAGCCGGGTGATCTTCTCCCGGTTCGCCTCGAACCAGGCCGGGTCCCAATGTCCGCCCTCGACGACTCCTAAGGCCAGGGCGTTGACGGTGATCCCGTACGGTCCCAGTTCCTTCGCCAGCGTCTTGGTCAAGGAGAGCACCCCCGCCCGGGCAGCCGCCGTGATGGAGAGGCCGACCTCCCCCACGCGGGCCGAGTCACCGGCCAGATTGATGATCCGCCCGCTCTTCTGCTGGACCATGCTCGGCAGCGCCGCGTGACAGCAGTAGATCACGCCGTAGAGGCCCACGTCGATCTGCCGTCGCCACTCCTCGGGCGCAGCCTCAACGAATAGTCTTCGAGCCACGTACCCGGCGTTGTTGACCAGGATGTCAAGCCGGCCGAATTCCTTCACCGCCTGCTCCACCATGGCGCGCACCGCCTCGTAATCGGACACATCCGCCGCATACGCGGCAGCCTGCCCGCCGCCGTCCCTGATCTGCACCACCGCAGACTCAGCCTCGGCTTTCGAGTGCAAGTAGTTGACGGCCACCGCCGCGCCCTCCCGGGCGAGTGTCAGCGCGATCTCGCGCCCCACGTCCCGCGCGCCTCCCGTGACCAGCGCGGCCTTTCCCTTGAGCGCCAGGTCCATGGCTCTCCTCTAGGGCACCCCACCCGCCTTCCCGAGCAGTCGGAAGAGACGGTCAGGAGTGATGGGAAGCTCGTTCACCTCAATCCCGAGCGGCCAGAGCGCGTCCGCGACGGCGTTGGCGATCGCCGCCGGAGCTCCGATGGTCCCGCCCTCGCCCATCCCCCTGAAGCCCCCCAGCGCCGTCGGGGAGGGTGTCTCCACGTGATGCACCTCCATCGTCGGGACCTCGCTCGCGGAGGGCACGAGGTAGTCCATGAGGGTGCCGGTGAGAAGCTGCCCCGCCTCGTCGTAGACCACCTCTTCGTAGAGGGCCGCCCCGATTCCCTGGGCCACGCCCCCGTGAGACTGCCCGTCGACGATCAGCGGGTTGATGATCCTGCCGCAGTCTTCAACCACGACATAGCGAAGCACGACCACCGAGCAGGTCTCGCGATCCACCTCCACCACCGCCGCGTGGGTGGCGTTGGAGGCCGTGCCGAAGTACGGGTCGTAGAACCGCGTGGCTTCCAGCCCCGGCTCCATCCCCTTGGGTAGCCGTCGCGCTCCCGAGTAGGCGGCCTTGGCGACCTCCCGGAAGGTCACGCCGCGATCCGGCACGCCGCGCACCGAGATCCGGCCATCGGCCACTACGAGGTCGGCAGGGTCGGCCTCGAGCAGGTGAGCGGCAATTGTAAGGGCCTTCTCCCGGACCGCCCGCGCGGCGAGGATGCCGGCGCCACCTCCGAGAACCGCGCTCCGACTCGCGTAGGTCCCGGTGCCGTAGGGGGCGAGCGCGGTGTCGCCATGGACCACGCGCACGTCCTCCAGCGGGACTCCCAGCTCGTCGGCCACCACCTGGGCGAGGGAAGTTTCGAGCCCTTGGCCGTGGGAGGCGATGCCGAAGATGGCTGTCACAGTTCCCGAAGGATCCACGCGGATGGTGGCGGCTTCGGTGCCTGTGGCGACCGGCATGCCGGGCGAGACGGCAATGGCCGAACCGATGCCTGTCAGTTCGACGTAGGAGGCGAAGCCGATTCCGAGCCAGCGTCCCGCCGCGCGTGAGCCGGCCTGCTCAGCCCGGGCGGCCTCATAGCCCAGCGCCTCCCGCGCCTTGAGCAGGGTCTCTGTGAAGCTTGCCCGGTCCCACACGATCCCAGAGGGGGATTTATAGGGGAACTCCTCCGGCTTGATATAGTTTCGAAGTCTGAGCTCCGTCGGGTCCACGCCGAGCCGCCGCGCAGCCCGGTCCATGAGCCCCTCCATCACGAAGGTCGCAACCGGACGCCCCACGCCGCGATACGGCCCCATGGGCGCCTTCGGGGTGGCCACGCCCCGGGTGCGCCCGTGGTAGTGTGGGACGCGGTACGGCCCCGGCAGAAAGCTGATCGTCTGTACCGGCTCGATGACCGCGGTCCAGGGGTAGATGGAGTAGGCCCCGATGTCGGCGGTGACCTCAGCCCGGAGGCCGGCGATCGTGCCGTCGGCATCGAGGGCCAACTCTGCCTCGATGATCTCGTCCCAGGCCTGGGAGGTGGCGAGGAGATCCTCTCGCCGGTCGCTGATCCACTTGACGGGTCGTGCGAGCCGGCACGCCAGGGCGCAAACCGTAATCTCCTCGGGATAGAGGGAGGACTTGGCGCCGAAGCCGCCCCCCACATCCGTCGCCACGACCCTGATTCGGTGCTCGGGGAGGTTGAGCAGGTCGGCCAGGATGTCCCGCACGAGGCCCGGGCACTGGGTGGAGGAGCGGAGCGTCAGGAGCCCTGTCCCCTCGTGATAGTCCGCCAGACAGCCCCGGTTCTCCAGGCAGATGGCGGTGTGCCGGTGAAAGCGGAAGCGGTCCCGCACCACCACCTCCGCCCGCGCCATGGCCGCGCGGGCATCTCCCCGGGAGAACTCACGGGCGAGGAGGAGGTTCGACCCCGCCTCTTCATGGAGGAGCGGGGCCCCCGGCTCCATCGCCGCTCCCAGATCGGAGACGGCGGGAAGGGGCTCGCAGTCGACGACGATCCGGTCCAAAGCGTCCTCTGCCACGTAGCGACTCTCGGCCACGACCACGGCCACCGCCTCTCCGGCAAACCTGACCTTCCCGACTGCCAGGGGAGGGAAACTCGTCACCCTGTAGTCAGCCATCTTCGAGAGCGCCCGGACCGGCTTGGTCCAGCCGGCTAGCTCCGCTCCCGTGACCACGGCCACGACGCCCGGCGTCGTCCGGGCGGCGGACGGGTCGAGGCGAGCGATTCGCGCGTGGGCGTGGGGGCTTCGGAGGAACGCAGCGTAGAGGAGCCCCGGCGGGCGATGGTCATCCACGTACGAGCCCTGGCCGGTGAGGAGGCGCCGGTCCTCGACGCGCCTCACCCTCGCCCCTACCAGCTTGGGGGTGAGCTGCTCTCGCGGCACTAGGTACCCACCCAGAGGACTCGCAGTTGGGACCGTCCAGCGCCGCTCCGCATGAGAGCACGCGCGCGGGGAGTGCCCGGTTCGGCGACGTACCGCTTCACGAGTGCGCTGGTGTCGGAGTACGCGCGAGCTTGCGGCATCAGCGCGCGTTGCGGTCTTCGCTGATGGTACGCGAGATCGAGTCCCCCCTGATAGGACGCGCCTTGAAGGGTGGCATCGCGCCTGAGCGCGCCGGAGGCCGCAACAGGCCAGCCGCCACACTCTGACGGACCGCGTTTCCCTGCTGGTTTACATCGCGGGGCCCCCTGCGCATGAACGACCGTCCTCACCGCTGTTAGTACCTCGCTACATTACGCTTCGTCACGAGCAGCGGTCAAGACAGGAAGCGCGCGAATCCCGAGCGGACGATTCCAGCGGCTTAGCGAATGACCGGACACCTTGAAAGACTACTCGATTATCTTGTCCGCCTGGAAGAGGACGGACTGCGGAATCGTCAGGCCAAGGGCCCTGGCGGTCTTCATGTTAATGACCAGCTCAAACTTTGTGGGCTGTTCCATCGGGAGGTCGGCGGGCTTGGCGCCTTTCAGGATCTTGACCACATAGCCGGCGGCGCGGCGGTACAGGTCGGGAAAGCTCGTCCCGTAGGACATGAGCCCGCCAGCTTCCACATACTCTCTAAGCGTTAGCATCGTCGGCAGCCGGCTCGTTGTCGCGAGCTGTGCGAGCCGGGTTCGGTGAACAAAGAACATCGGCTCCCCCAGGACGAGGAGCGCTTCGGCACGCCCTCTGGTCATCGCCGCGAAGGCACCCTCGAACTGGTCGGCACTGCGCACCTCCAGGATTTGAAGCTGCACCCTCAGCGACCGGGCCCCGACCTCCATTTCTGCCACCTGAGCTGCGTAACCCAGAATGGTTGGATTCCAGAGGACAGCCACCCGGGAAGCCTGGGGAACAGCCTCCTTGAGGAGCTGCAGCAATTTGCCGGCATACTTCGGGTCCACAATGACGGTCAGCCCCGTGATGTTCCCTCCCGGACGGGCGAGGCTGGCAACGAGCCCAGTCTCAACCGGATTGATCGCTGCAGCAGTCACGATGGGGATTGTCTGTGTCGCATTCTTGGCTGCCAGAATCGCTCGCTGAACCGGCGCAAAGATGACATCCACCTTGAGACGCACCAGCTCGGCGGCGAGCTCTGGGAGGCGTTCAAACTTGCCTTCCGCCCCTCGGAACTCAATGACGACATTTTTCCCCTCGACGTAGCCAAGGTCGCTCAGCCCTTGCCTGAATGCCTGGCCGAGATGCGGGGCACCACCGCGCGCGCCAGGGACGAGATAACCTATCCGGGGAATCTTCGCTGGCTGCTGCGCGGCGGCGGCGAGGGGCGTCAGGAGGATACCGAAGACGAGGGTCACGAGGAGGGCACGGGCCAGGCGCATGGCTGCCTCCCGAGGGCCGGACGTTCAGCTTGGGGAACCTGGCGAGAGTTTTAAGCGTGGTCGAGGAGGCTGTCAAGGTAAATCTTGGGACGGAAGCCGACAAACTAAGCTGCCAAGGAAGAAAAATGGCGCGGGAAAGGCGAGCGTCGGCCTACGCCAGGAGCGAGAGGAAGCCTCTGACCTACCCCCTGGCTTGACCACCGAAAAAGAAAACGTTAAACTGATCAAGTAATGTTGAACGTTTTGTTGAATGGGAGATGAAAATGCCTATTGTAAGAATGTCAGCGAAGGGGCAGGTAGTGATCCCAAGGGACATCCGCCGAGCGCTCGCCCTGAAGCCGGGGACCAATTTCCACGTGCGGGTCGAGGGGAAGGAGGTCGTTCTCTTCCAACTCCCGGACGATCCCATTCGGGCGTTGCGGGGGGTGGTCAAGGGTGGTCCCTCGCTCACAAAGTCCCTGTTAGAGGACCGCAAAGAGGAGCTGGAGCGTGAGGAAAAGAAATTTGCTCGATTCCTTCGCCGTCCTCGCCTGGATTCAAGATGAGCCGGGCGCAGAACGCGTCGAGAGACTTCTTACTGGAGCTCGCCGACGGAATACTCCCCTGTTGCTGAGCGTGATCAACCTCGGCGAAGTGTATTACCGGCTCGCCCGCCAGCATGGCCATCGATTGGCAGAGGAAATTGTCAGACAGCTCGAGGTCCTTCCGCTTCGGTTCTATCCGTGCGATCAAGCCCTTGCCCTTGAGGCAGCGCGAATTAAAGCCGACTATCCGATGGCCGCCGCCGCCGCGTTCGCTGTGGCGGTTGCTTTGAGGGAGAACGCCGTGGTCGTCACAGGAGACCCGGAGTTTCGCCAGGTCGAGCACCTGGTCGCGATCGACTGGCTCTGACTCCCTTTCTGATGTCGAGAACTGGCGCCCTCACGCCTTCTCCCGGAGCTGGCGGCGGAGGATCTTGCCTGTCAGGGTCTTCGGCAGCTCGGCAACGAACTCCACGTCCTGGGGCGCCTTGTAGGGCGCGATCAGGCGCCGGGTGTGCTCCTTGATCTGGTCAGCCAGTGCCGGAGAGGCCGCGTGGCCGGGCTTCAGCGTGACGTAAGCTTTGACTCGCTGGCCGATCAGCTGATCCGGGACTCCCACGACGCCCGCCTCCAGCACGGCCGGGTGCTCCAGGATCGCCGACTCCACCTCCTTGGGCGAGATGAGATAGGCGCGGCTCTTGATCAGGTCGTCGGAGCGCGAGACGTACCAGTAATAGCCGTCCTCGTCCACGGAGGCATAGTCCTTGGTGTAGTACCACCCAGCCTGGTTGACCTGCGCCCACCGCTCCGGGTCCCGATAGTACCCGAGCGTGAGCCCGGGATGGTCGTTTCGGATTACGAGATGGCCGGGCTCCCCTACGGGCCGGGACTTCCCCTCGTCGTCCAGGATCGCCACCTCGTAGCCGGGGAGGGGCTTCCCCATGGAGCCGGGTTTGATCGGCGTCCCCACGCGGTTGGCGAGGAAAATGTGGCTCTCGGTCTGCCCGATTCCGTCGTAGATGGTGACTCCGAGCTGTTCCTGCCATTCCTTGAAAGTGTCGGCGGGAAGCGGCTCACCGGCAGAGACTCCCATCCGGAGCGACCCCAGCCGGTAGCGCCGCTCGGCCTCCGGCACCGCCAGCATCATCCGGTAGATGGTGGGCACCGCGCAGAAGACGGTGACGCGGTAGCGCTCGACGGTGGCGAACGCCTGCTCGGGGTCGAAGCGGCCGGTGGGCAGGACCACGGCGGCCCCTGCGTGGAAGGGGTAGAGGAAGTTGCACCCGAGGGGATAGATGAACGACCAGTCCTGGGGCTGGAAGCAGATGTCTCCCGGGCCCAGCCGGGTCATGACTCGTGTGATCGGATCCCCGGTGCCGATAATCCAGCGATGTCCGTGGAGGACCCCTTTGGGCTCCCCGGTGGTCCCGGACGTATACATCATGAAGGCCGGGTCATTGGGAGCTGTGGCTGCGGGCGTCAGGTCCTCGCTCGCCCGCTCCATCAGCCCGCGCCAGCTGCGGGTCGGGTCCGCCGCCTCCCCCACGAGCAGGAGGTGCGCGAAGCGGGGGCTGTGTCCACGGACCGCCTCGACGGCCTCCGCCAGGTCGGGCGTCACGATGGCAGCCACGGCCTCGCTGTTTCGGAGGATGATGCCGACCTCCTGCGCCCGCAGCATGGCGGAGGTCGGGATCGGGACGGCTCCGATCTTGAGCGCGCCCAGGAACGCCAGCATACAGTCGAGGTTGGTCCCCAGGCGGAGGACCATGCAGTCCCCCTGTTTGACGCCGAGCCCCCGGAGAGCGTTCCCGGCTCGGTTGGAAAGACGCCGGATCTCCTCGTAGGTGTAGGTGCGGTGACCAACGTGGACGGCAGGGTTCGGCCCGCGCCCCTCGCGGACGTGGCGGTCCACCACCCAGGCACCCATGTTGAGCCGATCGGGAATTTTGAGATAGCCCTCAGACAGGTCCTGACCCGTCACCACGTGCTTCTCCTCCTCTCGGCTCAGCCCGCGGCCCTGAGGCGTTTCGCCGCCGCCTGGACGGCGCGCACGATCCCCTGATAGCCGGTACAGCGGCAGAGGACCGCCGAGAGCCCGGCCCGGATCTCCGGCTCGGTTGGCGACGGATTGACGCGGAGCAGGTCGTAGGCGGCGAGGAGCATCCCCGGCGTGCAGAAGCCGCACTGGAGCCCGTGGTGCTCCCAGAAGGCCTCCTGGAGCGGGTGGAGCTTGCCGTTCGTCGCCAGCCCTTCGACCGTCAGGATTTCCGCTCCATGGGCCTGGACCGCGAGCATCAAGCAGGACCGCGCGGCCTCGCCGTTGAGGAGGACCGTGCAGGCGCCGCAGATCCCGTGCTCGCAGCCGACGTGGGTGCCCGTGAGCCCCAGGTCCTCGCGGATGAAGTCAACGAGAAGCTTGCGTGGCTCGGCACGCCCCTCCCGGGTCACCCCGTTGATCGTCAGCTTGATGGTCCGCAGCTCGCCCATCAGCGGGCCTCCTGGCTCCGCTTCGCAGCGCGCCGGATTGCGCGCCGGGTCAGCACCCGCGTGAGATGCCGCCGGTAGTCGGCCGAAGCATGGATGTCGCTGTCCGGCTCGACAAGCTCTGCCGCCCGTGCCGCTGCGGCTTCGATGCTCTGCTCGACGAGCCCCTCACGCTCGAGGATCTCCTCTGCCGCGCGGAGCCTGATCGGCGTCGGTCCGACGCCCGCAGCAGCCAGGCGCGCAACCCGACAGTTCTCGCCGTCGGCCACGAGCTGGACTGCGATCCCAACGATGGCGAAGTCACCGTGACGGCGGCTGAATTCCTCGAATGCCCATCCGCTTCCAGGCGGGGCGGCCGGCAACCGGACCTCTACCAGGATCTCCTCAGGGGCCAGCGCGGTCGTCAGATAGCTCACGAAGAACTCTTCGGGTCGGAGGACACGCTCACCCCGGGGACCGCGGACGACCAGCTCGGCATCCAGCGCGGTCGCGATCGCGGGGTACTCTGCTGCGGGGTCGGCGTGGGCGAGGCTTCCCCCGATGGTGCCGCGGGTGCGGATCGGGAGGTGGCCGACCAGGGTTGTGGCTTCGGCGAGAAGCGGCAGGCGTTCCCGCACCAGCGGGGAGAACTCGATCGCGCGCTGGCGGGTCATCGCCCCGAGGCTGAGTCGCCCGTTCACCTCGCGGACGTACGCGAGGGACGCGATGCGGTTCAGATCCACCAGCGCAGCGGGGCGGCTCAGGCGGAAGTTCAGAAGCGGCATCAGGCTCTGGCCACCCGCGAGGAGCTTCGCCTCCTCACCGTAGCGCGTGAGCAGCTCCAGCGCCTCCTCCAGGCTGTCCGGGTCGTGATACTCAAAGGGCGGCGGCTTCATCGGTTGCCCTTTCGCGCTGCCTCCATGAGCTCCCAGAGCCGGGTCGGCGTGATCGGAAGCTCGGTGATCCGGACCCCGAGGGGTGCCAGCGCGTCGCTCACCGCGTTGGCGATCACCGCCGGCACCGTCATGGAGCTGGACTCGCCGAGCCCCTTGGCCCCGAGCGTGGTGAACGGGGAGGGCGAGACGACGTGGCCGATGTCGATGGTGGGCGCCTCGCTGGCGGTGGGGACCAGGTAGTCCATGAACGTGCCGGTGAGGAGCTGGCCGTCGGCGTCGTAGGCCAGCTCCTCGTACAGCGCCCCGCCGAGGCCGTGGAGCGCGCCGCCGTAGATCTGCCCCTCGGCGATCAGCGGGTTGATCAGGGTGCCCGCATCGTGGACGGTCACGTAGCGGAGGATCTTGACCGCCGCGGTCTCCGGATCCACCTCGACCGCCATCACCTCGGCGATGAAGCCGTAGGTGTTCGACGAGTTCACGCGGTCCTGGAG
>JACQWB010000100.1 GCA_016209385.1 Candidatus Rokuibacteriota bacterium | reverse complement strand
TAAGCACCCCCGAGGAGAATCGGAGGGCGCCTGGACGGCCCCCTCCGATGCCTCCCCCAGAAATGGCGGTTCGAGCTGAGGGGCTGCCGACGAGCCGCAGGCATGGCAGTTCGAGCCGACGCGCTTCGGCGCCGGCAGTTTCATCGCCTGCGCCAGCGAGGAGGCGAGGCCCGAGCAAATCAGACGGAGGCGAGACCCGAGTTGGTTGCGCGGGCGAAGCCCGCGCTCGGAGGGCATTACTCCGATGCGCTCCTAGCCTGCCCGCGCGCTCCGCCCGGACCGAGCGGGGGCATTGCCCGGCGGGAGCGACGGGGCTAGAATCGGGTCAGGCCGCCCTCGATCTTCTACCCGCAGGTGCGGGTACCGCTCAGGGAATCATGGGCACGAGCGCGCCGCGCGTCTTGATCCTCACGGCCAGCTATGGCTCGGGCCATAACCGGGCGGCCCGGGCGTTAGCCGCGGCCTTCGCCGCTGCCGGCGCCCAGCCGCGCGTTGTCGACCACTTCCGTGAGCTGGTGCATCCAGCCTTCGATCGCCTGAGCCGCTCGCTCTACTACTGGATCCTCCGCTGGGCGCCGCCGCTCTGGGGCGGGGCCTACTGGCTGGGCGACCAGCTTGCGGTTTCCTCGCCGCTTCTCCTCGGAATGAGCCGCCTGGGGGCCCGCAAGCTCCGGCGCCTCCTGCACGCGGAGTCTCCGGACTTCGTGGTCTCTGTCCACCCGACGCCCGCGGGTGCGCTCTCGGAACTCCGGGCGCGGGGCCTTTGCCCGATTCCGCACGCTACCGTGTTCACCGACTTCGTCGCGCACACGCAGTGGATCCATCCGGGAGTCGACTGGTACTGCGTCCCCTCGGAGGCGATCAAGAACGATCTGACCGCCCGGGGCGTGCCGCGCGAGCGGGTCGTGGTGACCGGCGTGCCGATCGCGCCCGACTTCCTCCAACCCGTGGACCGGGCGTCGGCCCGCTTGGCCCTGGGGCTCTCGTCCCGGCTTCCGGTACTCCTCGTGATGGCCGGCTCCCTGGGATCGCTCGGAGGCCTGATGGCGGCGGCGCGCGTCATTAGCGAGCTGCCGGTTTCGACACAGGCGCTCTTCGTGACCGGCCAGGATCCCCGGCTCGCCGCGAAGCTCAAAGCGATGTTTCGCGAGGCCGAGAGACGGATCCGGGTGTTCGACTACACGGACTCCGTGCGCCAGCTGATGGCCGCGGCGGACCTCCTCGTGAGCAAGGCCGGGGGCGTGACGCTGGCCGAGGCGCTGGCGGCGGAGCTGCCCATCGTCTGCTTTGGCTCGCTTCCCGGGCAGGAGTCGCGGAACGAGCGGTTCGTGGGCATGACCGGGGTGGCGCTCCGCGCCCAGACCGCTGCCGACCTGCGACAGGCCCTCTCCCTGGCCCTCGCCGGCCCCGAGATCCTCCAGAACCTGAGAGTGAAGATCCGGGAAGTGCGTCGCCCCGATGCGGCCCGGGCGGTCGTCGAGCGGGTGCTCGGGAGCGCGCGTCGGATTGCGGAGCGCGCCTCCTGACCCCGAGCGCTACGGGCTCGCTTCGGGCGCCGCCCCGCGCGCCGGAGCGCAGTGCTCGGGGCCGTAGCGGCTGAGGAGCCCGTCCCGCGAGATCCAGATGGCGCGGGCGTCGGTGAAGCGGTGGCGGCGGGCTCCGCGGCGCCCGCGCGGGTGGTAACGCGCCAGCAGCGCGCGCTCGTAGGCCGCCACGACCCGGCTCCAGGTCGAGCTGCGGAGCGGTAGAATCTCGAAGCCCGCGCGCTGGGTTCCCGCGTGCATGATCGTCTGTGTCGTGAACGCCTGGACGCCTGCATAACGGTCGGTGTCGAGGACCTGGCGCGCGAGTTCTCTCAGCGAGGCGACGAAGGCGCGCCGGAATCTGAGCCCGGCGATCGGAGTCTGGCTGCCGTCGCCGTGGAACGCCGCCACGCGCTCGTTGTCGAGGTGGATGATCCCGATCCTGTCGCCGCGCCGGACGGCCGTGCCGTCCCTCAGCACAACCGTCGGACCGCGGTGGCGGCGGACGGCGACCCGCACCACCGGGCCCGCCCCCGCGGCGGGGTCCCTGAGCCCGTGGAGCCAGCGGTAAGCCACGTCGTAGCAGCGCAAGAGGAGCCCGGGCACGGCGGCCCAGTGTCACACGCCCCCTGGAAGTCGGTCAAGGCGTGCGGTAGAATCGGCCCAGCTTTTTTCCCCACAAGGAGGCGCCATGAGCTTCGACCCGAGACACAAGAGCCGCACCCTCCTGGAAGGTCCGGACCGCGCGCCGGCCCGCTCCTACTTCAAGGCCGTCGGCTTCACCGACGAGGATCTCCGCCGGCCGCTGGTGGGCGTCGCACACTGCTGGATCGAGGTGACGCCGTGCAACTGGAACCACCGGAAGCTGGCGGATAAGGTCAAGGAGGGGATTCGCGCCGCGGGAGGGACCCCGATCGAGTTCAACACGATCTCCATCACCGACGGGATCGCCATGGGGACCGAGGGCATGAAGGCGTCGCTCATCAGCCGCGAGGTCGTGGCCGACTCCGTCGAGCTGGTCGCGCGCGGCCACCTGTTTGACGGGGTAGTCGGGATCTCGGGGTGCGATAAGACGATCCCGGGGATGGTCATGGCCCTGGCCCGGCTCAACCTTCCGGGCCTCATGCTCTACGGTGGCTCGATCATGCCGGGCGAGTACGGCGGCCGGCCGATCACCGTCCAGGACGTCTTCGAGGCGGTGGGCGCGTTCAACGCGGGAAAGCTCTCGGCCCAGGACCTTTACGGGATCGAGAGCCGCGCCTGTCCCGGCGCGGGGGCCTGCGGTGGCCAGTACACCGCTAACACCATGTCCACCGCCTTCGAGATGCTCGGCATCTCCCCCATGAACTTCAACGGGGTCCCCGCCGTGGATCCCCGGAAAGACGAGGTCGCCTTCGAGTGCGGGAAGCTGGCGATGGAACTCCTGCGGAAGGGCGTGACCCCGCGTCAGATCGTCACGCGCAAGGCGCTCCTGAACGCCATCGCCGGCGTGATGGCCACCGGCGGCTCGACGAACGCGGTGCTCCACCTCCTCGCCGTGGCGCGGGAGGCCGGGGTCAGGCTGACCATCGACGACTTCGACCGGATCGCGCGCCGGACGCCGGTCCTGGCCGACCTGAAACCGTGGGGCCGCTTCTCCGCGCCCGACATGTACAAGGCCGGCGGGATGGCCCTGGTGGCCAGCCGCCTCCTGGGCGCGGGCCTCCTGAACGCAAACGAGATGACCGTGACCGGGCGCACGATCGGGGACGAGGCGCGCGCGGCCCGGGAGACGCCGGGGCAGCAGGTGATCGCCCCGCTCTCGAAGCCGCTCAAGCCGACGGGCGGACAGGTCATCCTGAAGGGGAACCTGGCTCCTGAAGGCTGCGTGGCCAAGGTCGCCGGCCACGAGCGCACGGTCCACCGCGGCCCGGCGCGGGTCTTCGATCGCGAGGAGGACGCCTTCGCCGCGGTCAAAGCCGGGAAGATCAAGCCCGGGGACGTGATCGTGATCCGCTACGAGGGCCCGAAGGGCGGCCCCGGCATGCGCGAGATGCTGGCGGTGACCGGTGCCCTCGTCGGGGCCGGGCTCGGGGACTCAGTGGCGCTGATGACCGACGGCCGCTTCTCGGGCGCGACCCACGGCCTCATGGTCGGGCACGTGGCCCCCGAAGCGGTCGTAGGTGGGCCCATCGCGGTGCTGAGGAACGGCGACACGATCGTGATCGACGTCAAGCGGCGTCGCCTCGACGTGGAGCTCGCGCAGGCCGATCTCCGGAAGCGCCTCCGCGCCTGGAAGCCGCCCAAACCCCGGTACACGACGGGCGCCATGGCCAAGTACGCCCGCCTGGTTTCCTCGGCCTCCGGGGGCGCCATCACCGGCTGACGGCGTCGCCGAGTCGGTTCTTCCTGACTGCCCGATCCCTCCGTCGCGCTGAGGCGGGAGGCATTTCCCGGGAGCACGGGTTCCATGGAACTGGTCTCGGAAACTCTGACCCTCGACGATTACGAGGCGGCGGTCGAGCTGTTCTACGAGCGGAACTGGACCGACGGCCTCCCCGTCGTCCTTCCGACGCGCCGCCGGGTCGAGGCGGTGCTCGAGCACGCCAGGCGCGATCCCCAGGAGAGCCTGGGGCCGGTCCCGCCCAAGGGCGGGGAGGCCACCATCGAGAAGCTGGCCATCAACGCCGTGATGGGCGGCTGCCTCCCCGAGTACTTCCCGGTCGTTCTCGCCGCGATGGAGGCCCTCCTCGATCCCGCCCACAACCTGAACGGCGTCTCCCAGACCACCCACATGTGCGTCTCGCTCGTGATCGTGAACGGCCCGATCGCGCGCCAACTCGGCTTCAACGCCCGCGACGGCGTCTTCGGCAACGGCTACCGCGCCAACGCCGCCGTCGGGCGTGCGGTGCGGCTCGCCCTCTGGAACCTGGGCGGCGCCGTGCCCTGGGAGACGGACAAGTCCACGCTCTCCCACCCCGCCGAGTACGCCTTCTGCATCGCCGAGGACGAGGCCGGAAGCCCGTGGGAGCCGTTCCACCTCGAGCGCGGGTGCCCTCCACACTCGGACGCGGTGACCGTCTTCGCCTGCGAGGGACCCCACAGCGTCTTCTGCTACGGGACGCCCGAGGAGATGCTCCACGTCCTGGTGGACTCGATGCGCCAGCTCGGGAGCAACAACATCCACGTGCTTGGCCAGATGCTCGTCGTGCTGAACCCGCTGAACGCCGAGGAGTTCGCGCGGCGCGGGTGGTCCAAGGGGGATGTCCGGCTCTACCTCTGGGAGCACGCGCGCCGCTCCGTCCGCGATGTCCGGGCCTGCGGGCTGGTCCACGAGCAGTTCAGGAAGATGGAGCGTGATGCCGGTCGCTACCCGCTCAGGTATGATCTGGACAACCCGGATACGATGATCCCGGTGACGGCGAGGCCCGAGGATCTCCACCTGATCGTGGCGGGCGGCCGGAGCTACTTCGCCGCTGTCCTCCCCGGCTGGGGAGGCTTCGGCGGCTATGCTGTGACGCGCCAGATCCGGCGCTAGCAATCGGAGGGGGCCTCGACGGCCCCCTCCGAAGCCTCCCGCCGGGGAAGCTTGCGCCGGCCGGGTACCCGCGCTGAAAGCGCGGGTGGGCGCTCGAACTCCGGTTAGGCCCACGTGCTCCCAGCGGTGGAGCGGAGTCAGGAGGGGAAGATGGAGATTCTGGTTCCCGTGTGGCCCGCCCGGTCGGGACCGCGGGCCCCGAAGCGGCGCCCGCGCCAGCTCAGGGGCGCCTCCATCGCGATCGTCGACGACAACCTGGACGCCGCCTTCACCGGTCAGCTCGAGGCGGTCCTTCAGACGCGGACAGGAGCCCACGTGCGGCGCTGGCTCAAGCCCTCGGGCACGGCGCCGGCCCCGAAGGAGCTGATCGAGGAGGTGGCGGGCTGGGCGGATGCCGCCATCGTCGGCGTCGCTCTCTGAGGATCGTGCACGTCGGGCAGTGTGCTCGACGCGGCGGGGTTGGAGAAGAAGGGAATCCACACGGTCACGGTCGCCTGGGACACCTTCGAGCACGCCGCCCGGAGCCAGGCCCGGCTCCAGGGCGTCCCGGACCTTGAGCTGGTCGTGGTCGCGCACCGCGAGGGCGGCGAGACCGGCGACGACCAGGCGAAGAAGGCCGAGGCCGCCCTGCCGGCGATCCTCGCCAAACTGGTCGAGCCGATCTAGGACAATCGGAGGGGGACACCCACGCCTTCGGCGTGGGTACCCGGGCCCCCTCCGAGGCCTCCCCCATGAATGGTGGTTCGAGCCGAGGGGCTGCCGACGAGCCGCAGGCGAGGAGAGCCCCGAGGCGAGGCCCGAGTTGGTTGCGCGGGCGAAGCCCGCGCTCGATGGGCGTTACTCCGACAAGGGAGGAGCCGACAGTGAAACAGGTCCGGAGGTCCATGAGAATCGCGGTCGGTGTAGTGGTCCTGTACGGGCTGGGCGTGGGCCCCCTCGGCCTGGCCCCGCGCGAAGTCCCGGCCCAGCCAGCGGCTCAGGATCGCCTCTATGTCGCGGCGCAGGACAAGCTGCTCGTGCTGGACCCCGCGAGCCTCAGGGTTGTGAAAACCGTGACCGTGCCGGGCAGCATGGGACCCTCCGGTGTCGCGACAGCGGACGGGAGGCGACTCTACGTGAGCAATTCGGCTCGCCGGGGCGTGATGGTCATCGATACCGCGACCCACGAGATAATCGAGCTCGTGTCAGTCGGCATCAACCCGGTCGGTCCGATGCTCCTGAGCCCCGACGGCAGGACCGTCTGGGTCATGAGCGAAGAGGCTGTGTCGGTGATCGACGCGACGACCCACAGGCTCCTGGCGCGCGTGCCCGTGGATGACGGAGTGAGCGGCGGGATGACCTTCGCCCCCATTGGCGACTCCTGGCGCGCCTACGTGACAAATCCGAAGGAGCATTCGGTCCTTGTCATCGACGCGGAAAAATTCGGCGTCGTCGCGCGTATTCCGGTCGGCACGCGGCCGTGGCGCGGGGTCGTGTACTCCAAGCTCAGCAGGAAGGTGTATGTGGCCAACACCGGGAGCCAGGATCTCTCGGTGGTCGACGTGGCCACGAACACGGTCGCCAAGACCCTCCCGCTCCCGCGGCCAGGTTTCAACAGTATCGCGATCACGCCGGATGGGAGGTTCCTCTTCCTGGATAGCCGGTACTCGCGGAAGGGCGGGGATAGCCAGCTCGTGGTTGATGCCTCGACGGACTTGCTCGTCGCGACCATCGACGTCCGCCCGACAGGAACGTCGTCGCCCGCCAATCCGAGCCGGCTCGTCTTTACTCAGGACAGCCGGCTCGGCCTGTCGATCCACAAGACAAGTCCGCATGTCACGGTGATCGACGTGCCGGGCCTGAGAATCCTCAAGACCATCGAGCTGAAGCCGCTCAGCGACAAGGTCCTCTATCGGTGTAGCGTGACGCTGGCTCCCGACGGGAAGACCGCATATGTCACGAGCGCGGTGGAGGAAACGATCACCGTGATCGATGTCGCCACGCTCGCGGTCCGAGCGGTTGTGAGGACCCACGCGCCGACCTGCGGGATGCACTACGTGCAGCGGCGGTAACGCGAGGGCTCCGATGCGTACGGCGAGAATCCTGGCCGCCGGCCTCCTGACGTGGGGGTGGCTGGCGGGTGCGGGAGAACCCTCTGACGTCGGTGCGCCCCGGCTGGCTCGGTCCGAGCGGGTGGCGCAGGCACGTCCGACGGTGCAGGAGTTCGAGATGACGATGAACGTGTTCCCCACCGGGAAGTTCGCTCCCGACCCGTTGACGGTGAAGAAGGGAATCCGGGTACGATTGCGCATGAAGGCCCTCCAGCGCGAGCACCTCAACCAGATCAGCATTCGGCCGTTCGTGGCCAACGTGACGCTTGAGCCGCCGGACAAGGTCACCATCATCGAGTTCACTCCGACACGCACCGGCACCTTCAAAATCCGAAACCTCGGGCACGACTTCGAGGGAACTCTGGTCGTGGTCGAGTAGCCCAGCCGACCGCGCGCTCGAGTACCCAGGCGATGGGCTACCGGATCGGCATCGATGTCGGCGGCACCTTCACGGACCTGGCCCTCCTCAACGAGGAGACCGGCGTTCTCATCGTCGGTAAGGTCCCGTCCACGCCTTCTGACCCGTCGGAAGGGATCCTGCACGGGATCTCGCGAATCCTGGCCGAGGCCGGCGCCTCGCCAGGGCAGATCGGCTACCTCGCCCACGGCACTACGGTCTCCACCAACACCCTGCTCCAGCGCAAAGGGGCCAGGGTAGGGCTCATTACCACCCGGGGGTTCAGGGATCTGCTCGAGATCGCGCGCCAGCGGCGCCCGTCCCTCTACGATCTCCACGTCCCCAAGCCGGCGCCGCTGATCCCGCGTGCCCTGAGGATCGAGGTCGCCGAGCGGGTGATGGCCGACGGGAGCGTGCGCCTTCCGCTGGATCTGGCTGAGGTGGATCGTGCCCTGGAGGGCCTGGCGCGCGAGGGAGTCGAGGCCCTGGCCGTCTGCTTCCTCTACGCCTATCGCTCGCCCGACCACGAACGCCGGGTCCTGGAGCGCGCCCGGTCACTAATGCCGAACGTCTTCTGCTCGGCATCGCACGAGGTGCTCCCGGAGTTCAGGGAGTACGAGCGCCTCACCACCACCGTGGTCAACGCCTATCTGGGGTCGGTCCTGGTAGGGTACATCCAGGCCTTCCGCCGCCGGGTGCGGGAGCTCGGGATCGTCGCGGTCCCGTACATCAACCAGTCCAACGGCGGGACGATCGGGATCGACGAGGCGGCGCGCGCGCCCGTGAAGACGCTGCTCTCGGGGCCGAGCGCGGGAGTGGCCGGGGCGGCCTGGCTGGCGCAGAAGGCGGGCGTGTCGTCGGTCGTCACGTTTGACATGGGAGGGACGAGCACCGACGTCTCGTTCGTGCGCGACGGGACTCCCGCGCTGGCGTTCGAGCGCGAGATCGCCGGAGTCCCGATCCGGATTCCGGCGCTCGACATCCACACGATCGGCGCCGGCGGCGGGAGCATCGCCTGGCGCGATTCGGGCGGCGCGCTGATGGTGGGCCCTCAGAGCGCGGGAGCCGACCCCGGCCCGGCCTGCTACGGGCGTGGCGGGACCGAGCCGACGGTGACCGACGCCAATCTCCTCCTGGGACGGCTCTCGCCGAAGGGGCTTCTGGGCGGGCGGATGCCGCTGGATCTGGCGCGCGCCGGCGAGGTTATCGCCAAGCTCGGTGAGGCCCTCGACCTCTCCGCGGTCGGGACGGCGCGGGGCATCATCAAGGTCGTCAACGCCAACATGGCCCGGGCGCTCCGGGTCGTCACGGTCCAGCGCGGCGTGGACCCGACCCGGCTCGCGCTGCTCGCCTTCGGGGGCGCCGGGCCGCTTCACGCGGGGGCGCTCGCGCGCGAGCTGGGCATTCGGACGATTCTGGTTCCTCCGGGACCGGGCATTCTCTGCGCGCTCGGCCTCCTGGTCGAAGACCTGAGGGCCGACGCGGTGAGGACATGGGTCGGAAGGCTCGACGCCCAGGCGCTCGATGAGCTGGAGCCGATCTTCACGGCCCTCGAGGCCGACGCCACGGCGTGGCTCGACCGCGAGCGGGTCCCGCCCGAGCGCCGTCAGCTCGCCCGCTGGCTCGACCTCCGGTACGAGGGCCAGAACTACGAGTTGCTGGTTCCGGTGCCTGACGAGGTCTGGCGCGAGCGCTCCGCCGAGGGGCTCCGCCAGAGGTTCCTCCAGGTTCACGAAGCAACCTACGGGTTTTCGGCCGAGGCCGAGCCCATCCAGGTGGTGAACGCCCGTCTCGTCGCCCGGGGCGTGCCCGATCAGCCGGAGATTCCGAGGCGGAAGCCCGGTGCCCTCGACGCCTCGGCGGCGCTGCTGGGCCGCCGCCATGTGGATTTCGACGAGGCCGGCGTCCTCGACTGCCCGGTCTACGACCGCGCGCGCCTCGTCGCCGGCAACCGGCTCGCCGGGCCCGGGGTGATCGAGCAGTTCGACAGCACGACCCTGCTGCACCCGGGGCAGGAGGCGCTGGTCGACGAGCTTGGCGTCCTCATCATCACTGAGGCCTGAAGTGGATCGGATCGCGCTTGAAGTGATCGGCTCGGCGCTCCTCTCGATCGCGGAGGAGATGGGGACGGCGCTCATCAAGGCCTCCTACTCGAGCAACATCAAGGAGCGGTGGGACTGCTCGACGGCGATCTTCGACCGGGAGGGCCAGGTGATCGCCCAGGCCGAGCACATCCCGATGCACCTGGGATCGCTTCTCGGCGTCGTCCGCGAGATCCTCCGCCGCTACCCGCCCAACGCTCTCGCGCCCGGCGACGTCTTCGGCGCCAACGATCCGTACTCGGGAGGCGGCACCCATCTGCCCGACATCACGCTGGCCGCTCCCGTGTTCGTCGAGGGCCAGCTCTTCGGCTTCGTCGCCAACATCGCCCACCACGCGGACCGGACCGGCGAGCGGATCCGCTCGATCTACGACGAGGGGCTCCGGATCCCGCCGATCCGCCTCGTGGAGGCGGGTCGGGTCCGCGAGGATGTCCTGGAGCTGCTCCTGGCGAACTTCGCCCTTCCCGACCAGCGGGAGGGCGATTTTCGCGCCCAGATCGCCGCCAACCGGCTCGGCGAGCGCCGGCTCCTGGAGCTCTGCGGCCGCTACGGCTCGGCTGCGGTCAGGGCGGCGTCCGATCATTACTTGTCGTATGGCGAGAGAAAGATCCGGGCAGCCATCGCCAAGCTCCCGCCGGGCGTCTACCGGTTCGTCGATTATCTGGACGGCGACGGCGTCAGGGAGGGACCGATCCCGATCGCTGTGGCGATCAGCGTGGACGGCGAGAGGATTCGTCTCGACTTTGCTGGGACCGGCCCCCAGAGCCCGGGGGACATCAACGTCGTGTGGCTCGCGCTCCTGGCGACGGTCTACTACGCGCTGAAGGCGGTCCTGGATGCCACGATCCCCGCCAACGGCGGGTTCTACCGGGCGATCGAGGTCGAGGCACCCCAGGGGAGCATCGTGAACGCCCTTCCCCCCGCGCCGGTCGGCTGGCGCACTCAGACCTGCCAGCGGATCGCCGACGTGGTCTTCGGTGCTCTGGCGCCGGTACTTCCCGAACGGGTTCCGGCTGCCGGAAACGGCGCGAACAGCGCGTGGGTGTTCTCCGGCATGAACCCCAGGACGGGCCGCTACTACATCTATCTGGAGACGATCGGAGGCGGCGCTGGGGCGACGGCTCACGCCGATGGCCTGGACGCCGTCCAGGTCCACATCACGAACACCTCCAACCTCCCGGTCGAGTGCCTCGAGATGGAGTACCCGCTCCTCGTCGAGGACTACGCGCTGGTGGACGGCAGCGGTGGCGCGGGCAAGTTCCGAGGCGGGATGGGGATCCGACGGACCATTCAAGTCCTGGACCACGAGGCCCAGTTGCTGGGGACGCTGGAGCGGGCGGAGATGCCGCCCTGGGGCCTTCAGGGTGGCGGGCCCGGTGGCCGCGCGGCGCTCGTGCTGAACCCGGCGACGCCGCAGGAACTGCGACTGCCGTCGAAGGTCTGGGGCTACCCGCTCAAGCCCGGTGACCGCGTCCAGATCGTCACGCCCGGGGGAGGAGGCTGGGGGCCACCGTCAGAACGCGGCAGCTGATTGCCCTCGCTCCCCATCGCAGGTTATTCCTCGCCATGGCGAGTGGCGGTATCCTTGGGTCGCCCCTGACCGCTTCACCTGGCGCGAGGCTCGGGTGCGGTTCAGGAACCGACGGTTGGACGAGTTACCCCGCGGGCGGTGAGGTCGAGGGTGCCGCAGGGGTGTCCGGAGCGTGGGGATGACAGCGAAGCGAGCCGGAGTGGTGGTGCTTGCCCTTGCGGCGGCCGGGCTGGCGGTGTGCGCGCTCCCCTGGCGTGCCCGGGCTCAGCCCGAGGAAGGACCACCCCCGCTCATGGTCAGGGAGCTGGCGGTTCAGGGGAACCGGCGGGTCCAGGAAGCCGTGATCCTGCAACGAATCCAGACCAGGCTGGGCGCTCCCTTCGTCCGGGCCCAGGTGGCCCAGGATATCCGGGCCGTCTTCGCCCTCGGGTTCTTCGACGATGTCCAGGTGAAGGTCGAGGAATTCGAGGGGGGGATCAAGCTGACCTTCGTCGTGGTCGAGCGACCGTTCATCCGCGACATCGCGTTCGAGGGCAACCGTCGGATCGCCACCCAGACGCTTCAGGAGACGATCGACCTCAAACCAGGGCTTATCTACAACCCGACGGATGTCGAGCGCTCACGCGAGCGGCTCAAAGACCACTACGAGCAGGAGGGCTATTTCGAGGCGGAGATCACGCCCGAGGCCCGGGCGCTTTCGGACGGGGACCTCCGGGTCGTGTTCGGAATCGTCGAAGGACGCCGCTTTACGATCGACCGGATCGTGATCGGAGGCGCGAAGGGCCTCGCCGCGCGGCAGATCAAGGCCGCCATGGAGACCCGGGAGCGGCGGTTCTTCTTCTTCGGGGGGATCGTCCAGCGCCGGAGCCTGGAGCGGGACCTCGAGCGGATCGTGGCGCTCTACCACGACCATGGCTACCTTCACGCTCGGGTGGAATCCCATGAAATCACCGTGGACCGGGCCCGGGCGCGCGTGACGATTACGGTCAACCTCATCGAGGGGCTGCAGTTCACCGTGGGGAACGTCGAGGTCACCGGGACCCGTGTCCTGCCGGTCGAAGAGGTTCGCCGCCAGCTCAAGCTCGCCCCGGGCGAGGTCTTCTCCCGGTCCAAGCTGCGGGAAAGCGTCTCGGCGATCACGGACCTCTACGGCGCCATCGGCCGGGCCTGCGCCGAGGTCAGCGTGACCCTGGAAATACTGGAAGGCGCACAGGTCATCGTCGAGCGGATGCGCTCGCCGGCGAACTGCTGACACCGCGGCCTCTCGGGTGTGACGCGATGGAAAGCCTCGATACGCAGACGGTCGAGCGGCGAGTGATCGAGATCGTCGAAGAGCTTCTGACGGAGCTCCGGGGCGGCTCAGGGCGGCAGGCGGTCTCGCCGGATGCGTCCGTCGACCGCGATCTCGGCCTCGGCAGCCTCGAGCGGGTGGAGCTCCTTCTGCGGCTGGAGCAGGCATTTGGCGTGCGCCTCCCTGACGCGGTCATGGCGGAGGCGGACACGCTCCTGGATTTGGTGAACGCGGTTCACACCGCCGGCCCCTCCGCCCCCGAGATCGTCCTCCGACCGTCCCCGCGGCCCAGTGTGGGTGCCCCGGCACCGGCGGCATCCCGGACGCTCGCGGATGTCCTCAGGTGGCAGGCCGCGGCTCAGCCGGGGCGGACGCACATGTTCCTCAGGGAAGAGGACGGAAGCGAGCGGCCAATCACCTACGGGGCACTCTGGGATCGGGCCTCAGCCATCGCCGCCGGTCTCCACGCGCGCGGACTCCAGCGGGGCGATGCCGTGGCGCTCATGCTCAGGACCGAAGCGGACTTCTTCGGGGCGTTTTTCGGTACCCTCCTCGCCGGCGGCGTCCCCGTTCCGATTTACCCGCCCTTTCGCCCCGACCAGATCGGGGAGTACCTGGAGCGCCAGGTCCGGATCCTGCAAAACGCCGGGGCGCGCCTGCTCATCACCTTCCGGGAGGCCGAACGTGTTGCGGCCCTGCTCATGGCGCGTGTGCCCTCCCTCGCGCAGGTGGCGGGGGCGCAACGGCTCGCGCTCCCCGGCGCCGAACCGGCGTCGGTCCACCTGGACCCTGAGGATCCGGCGCTGATCCAGTACACGTCCGGGAGTACCGGCGAGCCGAAAGGCGTACTGCTCACCCACGCCAACCTCGTGGCGAACATCCGGGCCAGCGGGCGCGCGATCGCGATCGGGCCCGACGATGTCGGCGTCAGCTGGCTTCCGCTCTACCACGACATGGGGCTGATCGGCTGGCTCCTAGCCCTCTACCACGGCATTCCGATCGTGATCCTCTCGCCGCTGGCCTTCCTCGCCCGCCCGGCGCGCTGGCTCCAGGCGCTCCACGCCTACCGCGGGACGCTGTCGGTGGCTCCGAACTTCGCCTACGAGCTCTGCGTCCGGAAGGTGACCGACGACGAACTCCAGGGCCTCGATCTCAGCTCCTGGCGTCTGGCCTTCAACGGCGCCGAGCCGGTGAGCCCGGACACGCTCGAGCGCTTCACCCGCCGCTTCGCTCCCTATGGCTTCCGACCGGCGGCGATGTGCCCGGTCTACGGCCTGGCGGAGGCCGCCGCGGCGCTGACGGTTCCGCCCACCGAGCGAGGCCCGTGGGTCGACCGGGTGGTCCGCGAGCGCTTCCAGCGCGACCGGGTGGCGCACCCGGCAGCCCCCGAGGATCAGAACCCCCTTCGCTTCGTCTCGTGCGGTCGGCCGCTCTCCGAGCACGAGGTCCGGATCGTCGACGCCGACGGCCGACCGCTAGGCGAGCGGATCGAGGGGCACATCCAGTTCCGCGGTCCATCGGTGACCCGGGGATATTTCCGAAATCCGGACGCGAGCCGGGCAGCGATCCACGACGGGTGGATGGACTCCGGCGACCTGGGCTACACGGCCGACGGAGAGCTCTTCATCACCGGCCGGCGGAAAGACCTCATCATCAAGGCGGGTCGGAACCTGTATCCCCAGGAAGTCGAGGAGGTGGTGGGGAACATTCCCGGGATCCGCAAGGGGTGCGTGGCCGCGTTCGGGATCGCGGACCCTGCGATCGGAACCGAGCGCCTGGTCGTGGTGGCCGAGAGCCGGGAGACGACACCCGAGGCGCGGGCGCGGCTTGAGGCGGCTGTCATCGAGCGCCTGGCCGCAACGGTCGGCATCCCCCCGGACGTCGTGGTGATCGCTCCGCAGGGGTCCGTGCTCAAGACTTCCAGTGGGAAGGTGCGCCGGAGCGCCACGTGCGACGCCTATCTCGCCGGGAAGCTCGGCGTCCGCCGATGGGCGTGGGCGCAATGGGCGTGGCTCCTGATGCGGGGTCTGGGAGGCCGGGGAGGGCGCCTTCTGGGTCAGGCACTCAGGTTGGGCTACGCCGCCTATGTGGGGCTCCTCCTGCTTCCGGCCCTGCCGGTGATCTGGGCGCTGGTGCTCATTCTTCCGCCGGGGCGCCCGGTGGACCGGCTTGTGCGGCGCTTCTGCCGGATCCTGCTGGCGTCTGCCGGCTGCCGGATCCGGGTCGAAGGGCTCGACAGTCTCCGGGGCCTGGGAACGGCAATCCTGGCGGCCAACCACGCCAGCTATCTGGACGCGGTAGCACTCTCGGCCGCCCTCCCGCTGGAGTTCCGGTTCGTGGCCATGCGGGAGCTTGAGGCGGTCCCGTTCATCAAGACGGTGCTGGGCAAGGTGGGTCACGTGATGGTTGAGCGGACCGACCTCTCCCGGAGCGTCGCGGATGCCGGGCGCGTGACGGCAATGCTCCGGGGTGACGTCCCGCTTCTGGTCTTTCCCGAAGGGACATTCGTCCGGTCCGCCGGGCTCCTCCCGTTCAAGCTGGGAGCCTTTAAGGCAGCCGTAGAGGCCGGGTGTCCCGTGGTACCCATCATCCTCCGGGGAACCCGGGAGATTCTCCCCGCGGACACGTGGCTCCCGCGGCCGGGGCAGATCACGGTGACGATCGGGGCCCCGATGAAGCCCGAAGGCGAAGGCTGGAGGGAGGTGGTGCGGCTCCGGGATGCTGTACGCGCTGAGATGGCGCGGCGCTGCGGCTAGGACAATCGGAGGGGGACACCCACGCCTTCGGCGCGGGTACCCGGGCCCCCTCCGAGGCCTCCCCCAGGAATGGTGGTTCGAGCCGAGGGGCTGCCGACGAGCCGCAGGCACGGCAGTTCGAGCCGAGGCGCTTCGGCGCCGGCAGTTTCATCGCCGGTGCCAGCGACGAGGCGAGGCCCGAGTAAATCAGACAGAGGCGAGACCCGAGTCGGTTGCGCGGGCCGGGTACCCGCGCAGCGGGTGCGCGCTCGAAGGGCATTACTCGGACAAGCTCCTGGAAAGAAGACGCCCGTTTCTCCCGCCGAGAGGTGCGTGGGCGGCGACGATTGGCCCTATCCGGGGAGCAGCTTCAGGAGCGGCTCGAGGTTCCTCGGATCGGGTCTGAGCCCGACCCCGTGACGGCGGAAGAGCTCCACGATCGCGTCGTTGAACGGCGTCTTCACGCCCACCTTTCGGCCCTGCTCTGAGACGTACCCGTTCAGGTAGTTGACTTCGGTCCGCCGGCCCTTCATCACGTCCTGGAGCAGGGACGGCCGGCCGCCGCTCAGGAACTGGACCCCCGCAGCCATGTCGGCCTCCACCGCCGCCAGGCCCCGGCCCTCGGCGGCGTCCACCATCCGTTGCGGCGCGATGCCGTAGATCGGCTCGACCTCGTATCCCAGGGCGCGGCCGACCTTGACCACCTCGGCCGCGATCTGGATCGCGATGCGGCGGGGCTCGGGCTGGCTCCGGACCTCCGCCGAGCCGAAGCCGCTCAGCCCGGCCAGCGGGTTCGCCATGCAGTTGACCCCCAGCTTGGACCAGCGCTCGCCGCGGAGGTTCGTCGTCACCTTGGCCGGGGCCACATCGTTCATGACCTTCACAAGGTCGTGCACCCGCCCGGATTCGGCTCCGTCCAGCTCACCGATCCTGAACCCCACCGAGCCCCGGTCGGTCCGGATCGCGTGGCCCGGCTCGTAGAGTCCCGCCCCGATGGTGATCACGCAGCCGAGCGTCCGCTCCCTTCCAGCGATCGCCGCGACCCGCTCGTCGTTGACTCCGTTCTGAAAGTCGACCACGACGCCGTCCGGCTGCTTGAGGTACGCGACGCAGAGGGCGGTGGCCCACTCGGTGTCGTAGGACTTGACCGCGATGAAGACCGCGTCGAACGGCTCGCCGACGCTCTGGAGCTCATGGATGTGGAGCGCCCTGACCGGGATCAGGTGCTCACCGCACGTGCCGCTCAGCCGGAGGCCGCTCCGCTTCATCGCCTCGACGTGCTCCGGCCACTGGTCGATGAGCGTCACGTCGTGCCCGGCCCGCGTCAGCATTCCACCCACGACGCTCCCGATCGCTCCTGCACCGGTGATCCCTATCCGCATTCGTGTCTCTCCCTACGCGAGCAACCTGTGAAGTAGCGCCGGATGAGCCGCGCTTCGCTCGGTGTTGCCATCGGGGGCTCAGCTTCCCTTCATCGTGGTCGGGAGCCAGAGCGCGATCTGCGGGAACATGATGATGAACGCGATCCCCAGCAGCATCATCAGGAAGAACGGCAGCACCCCCAGGTAGACATCCATGATCGTCCGGCGCTCGCCTGCCCCCGGGTTCTGGCGTAGGCCGTGGATGACGTAGAGGTTCAGCCCCTCGGGCGGCGAGATGAGCGCGGCCTCCGTCAGAATCACCGCGATGACCCCGAACCACACCAGATCGATGTTCATCGTCTTTAAGACGGGGAGGATCACCGGGATGGTGGTCACCATCATGGCGAAGCCGTCCATAAAGGTTCCGAGGAACAGGTAGAAGAGCACGAGGACGACGAGCGTGACGGTCGGCGTCAGCCCCCAGGAGGCCACGGCCTTCGAGATGGCATACGGCACGCCGAGGATCGCCAGCGTGGAGTTGAGGATGAAGGCCGCGGTGAGGATCAGCATGACCATGGCCGTGGTGCGGGCGCTCGAGAGGAAGACCTCACGCAGCATCGCTGGGCTCACCCGGCGGCTGAACAGGGCCAGGAGAAAGGCCCCGGTGACACCGAAGCCCGCCGCCTCGGTGGGCGTGGCCACGCCCAGGTAGATCGTTCCCAGGACCAGGAAGATCAGGAAGAAAGTGGGCAGCATGTCGAGGAGCCCGATCAGCCGGGTCTTCCACGACACAGCGGTCTCGCGCGGAGCGACGCCGGGCCGGAGGACAGCGGCGTAGAAGATCACGGCCATGAACAGGAGCGAGAGCAGGATCCCGGGGAAGATCCCGGCGATGTAGAGTCTGCCGATGGAGACCTCCATCAGCACCCCGTAGACGATGAAGTTGATGCTGGGAGGAATCAGAATCCCCAGCGTCCCGCCTGCGGCCAGGGATCCCAGGACCAGCCGCTCGTTGTAACCCCGGGCGCGGAAGGCGGGGAGGGCGACGGAGCCAATCGTCGCCGCCGTGGCGACGCTCGAGCCCGAGACCGCCGCGAAAGTGGCGCACGCGGCGATGTTGCTGTGCATGAGCCCTCCCGGCAGTGGGGCGAGCCAGTGGGACAGCACCCGATAGAGGCGGTCTGACAGGCCGCTCCGGAGCAGGATCTCGCCCATCATAATGAAGAAGGGAATCGCGACGAGCACAAAGCTCGTGTTGGTGTTCCATGCGATGAGCCCGAGCATCTCCCAGAGCGGTCGGTCGCTGAACACGTACATGAGGGAGAAGCTCAGGACGCCCAGAGCGGCAGCCACGTGGAGCCCGAGGAGAAAGGCCGCCAGCATGAGCACACTTGCAACAGTGAGCGCGACAAATGCCACTCGGTCTCTCCTTTGGAGCGACCCCCGCCTAGGCTTGGTCGGCCCGCTCGGAGGGCTCGAGCCCCGCAAGCGGCGCCAAGTGTCCGAGGCGAAGCGACTCGATGAGCCCGACGACGAGAATCACTACCGCCTCCAGGGTCAGCACCGTGAATCCGAATGCCATAAGACCCTGGGGCACGAAGAGGGGGGTCTGGATGAAGCTCATGGCCTTGGCGTTGCCGGCGAGGGAGTCGAGGGCGAGGCGCCAGGTATAGAGCGCCACCATCGCGGCGAAGAGGACCATCACGGCCACGGCCGCGTAATTGAGCAGCGCCCGCACGCGCGGCGGGAGATGAGGGAGCAGGATATCGATTCTGACATGCCCCCCGATGCGAAGGGCGTAGGCCAGGGCCCACATGCCGCCCATGGCCAGGGCATAGCCGCCGATCTCGTCCGTCACCGCCGAGGAGACGTGAAAGAACTTTCGGCCGATGACGTCGAGAGTGATGTAGAAGGAGGCCAGGAGGAAGAGGGCGCCGCTGATATAGGCCATCCCCTTCGCCAGGAGATCGACGGCGCGAAGCACCTGGCGCGCGGTGCCCGGAAGGACAGCGGTGGGCGGACCGCCCTCAGCGCGAGTCTCTTCTGTTCGCCTCACCGCTGCCGTCCTGCGACTCCTCAGGGGATGGTAAAGCCGGCGTAGGGGGCGACGTACTGGTTGAAGATCGGCTTGGCATCCGGTCCCGCGCGCTTGATCCAGTTCGGCACGACTGCGTTCTTCACAGCTTCCTTGACCGCAGCCGCCATGGCCGGACTGGTGGGGACCCACTCCATCCCTTTCTCTCTGTTCCTGTCGACGCCTTGCTGTGTGGTCCAGCGCCCGACCTCCCACCCCTTCTCGCTGAACTCCTGTCCGAGTTTCGTGAGGAGTTCCCGGAGTTCGGGGGTGAGCTTATCCCACGTCTTCTTGCTCACTGCGAAGGTGCCGGACACGGGACCATGATTAACATCCACCAGGTGCTTGGTCACCTCGAACCACTTCACCCCCCACCCCGAGTAGGTTCCCGTGAAGCCCGCGTCCACCGTCCCGCGGTCAAGAGCGGTGTATACCTCGGCGAAGGCGACGGAGACGGGCTCGAGCCCAAGCGCCCGTGAGAACTCCGTCTGGGCAGTGCCGTAGACTCGTACTTTCAGCCCCTTCAAGTCTGCGGGGCCCCGGACCGGCTTCCGGCTGAAGATGACCTGATGGGGCCAGAGGTAAGCCCCCAGGACGACACCCCCGAGCTTGTCTTCGTACTTCTTGAAGACAGGCATGAAGGCGATGTGGGCCTTGACGGAGGTTTCAAAGTCAGCGAACAAGCCGGGCAGGTCCACCGCTTCGATGACGGGCACGTCGCCCGCGACATAGGTGGGGAGCACATCGCCGATGTCCACCAGCCCGGCCTTCATGACCCGCACCAGCTCGAAGCCCGTGAGGCCCAGCTCAGGCAGGCTCACCACGTCTAGCTTGATCTGCCCCTTCGTGCGTTTGTCCAGCTCCTCCGCCAACCATTCCCACAACTTGAACTGCGGAAGGGGCCGGCTGGTGGCCACGGCCTTCCACTTCAGCTGGGCCAGAGCCGCGTCAGAGCCTACGGCGAGCACGAGAAGAGCTGCCATACCTGCGACGAGCAGTTTACGCCTCATGATCGTGTCCTCCTCTTTAGCACCTGCTGCAGGCCCGGCGGGCCGCTCGGTGATGCGGCGAGAATAGCGGCCGTCCGCAGGGTCGTCAAGGGGGTTCCCATCGGCTCACTCGTGCCAGACGCGCTTGAGATACCGGACCCAGTTCAGGCCCATCACCTTCTCGATGCGCGCGGCTGGCCACCGGCGCCGCTCGAGGGCGGCGGTGAGGTTCGAGGTCTCGTCGATCCGCCCGATGCCGGCCGGGTTCTTGATCTCGCCGAACTCGGTGAGCGGCCGGGCGTAGCCCTTGTCGCGGGTGATCCAGCGGAAGAACGCCTCGCCGTGGCCCTCGGTGAAGTCCGTGCCGTAGCCCACGTGGTCTTCGCCGCAGCGGTCCACCATCCACTCGATGATCTCGGCGTAGTCGTCCACCGTGGAGGCCGCGCCCTTAGGCAAGAACGGCGGGAACATGGTGACGCCGATGAGACCGCCCGTGTCGGCGACCGCGTTGAGCTGGCGCGTCTCCTTGTTGCGCGGGTGGTCCTTCAGCTCCTTGGGCAGCACGTGCGAGAACACCACGGGGTCCCGCGACGCGGCGATGGCGTCGTCGCTCGTCTCGACACCGACGTGCGACAGGTCCACGGCGATGCCGACGCGGTTCATCTCGGTGACGACCTCGCGCCCGAAGTCGGAGAGGCCTGAATCGCGCGACTCGTAGCAACCGCTCCCGATCAGGGTCTGCGTGTTGTACGTGAGTTGGATGATGCCGACGCCGAGCCGCTTGTAGAGTGCCAGGTAGTCGAGGCGGTCCTCGATCGGGCTCCCGTTCTGGAAGCCGAGGATGATACCGGTCCTGCCTGCCGCCTTGGCGGCCGCGATGTCGTCGGTCCGGTGGACCGGCATGATCAGGTCGGCGTGGCGCTCGAACCACCCGAGCCACTGGGCGATGTTGTCGAGGGTCTGGCGCGCGTTCTCCCACACCGCGCAGGTGGCGTTGGTCGCGGTGATGCCCCCGGCGCGGAGCGCCTTGAAGACGTCCGGTCCCCAGTTCGACACGATCAGGCCGTCAACGACGATCAGCGTTTCGTGGAGGCTCAAGGCAGCGCGGTTCCGCTCAGCACATCAGCCAGTCGCCGTAGGTCCCCCGGATGGGCTTGCCCTCCGCGAAGCGCGAGAGCCGGAAGGCCGAGACATCCGAGCCAGGCCGCGGTCCCTCGGCGATCAGCTCGGCCATCATCTCCCCGACCGCCGGCGAGAGCTTGAACCCGTGCCCGGAGAAGCCCGCCGCGACGTAGAACCCATCCGGCCCGACCCTGTCCAGGATCGGGTGCCAGTCCGGCGTCACGTCGAAGCAACCCGCGTACCCTTTGGCCACGGATCCCTGCTCGAGGACGGGAAACCGCTGGGCGATCCTGCCCAGGGCATCCAGCGTCTCGTCGAAGGTGACGCCTTCCGCGTAGCCGTCGGGGTCGGCGCGGTCGTGGAGCTCTTCCGAGTCGAGTGAGCCGACGAGGATCAGGCCACCGGTCTCCGGGCGCGTGTAAATGTTGGTCACGAAGTCGTAGACGAGCGGGTGGGGGCGGCGGGCCTCCTGGGGCCACGCGATGAAGTTGATCTTGTGCCGGCAGACGGTGATCGGGATCTCGAGCCCCACCATCCGGCCGATCCTGTCGCCCCAGGTTCCAGCAGCATTGACCACAATCGGCGCCTCGATCTCTCCCTTACTGGTCCTCACCCCCGCGATGCGATCGCCGCGCGTGAGGACCGCGAGCACCTCGGCCTGCTCCATGGTCCGCACGCCCAGGTCTCGTGCCGCCCCGGCAAAGCCCTGCGTCGTTTGCGACGGGTCGGCATACCCGGATTCCGGCTCGTAGCACCCCGCCACCAGGTCGTCAGTCCTGAGTCGCGGCTCCAGCTCGCGCATCTCGGCGGGCGAGACGAGCCGCGTGCTGATCCCGGCCGACTGCTGGAGGGCCACGGACGCCTCCATCTGCCGCCGGAGGCGATCGTCGACCCCTAGGAGGTACCCGGTCCTGACGAAGGAGGCGGTCCGCCCGCTCGTCAGCTCCTCGAAGCGCTCGAAGAAGTGGAGCGACTTGAGGACCATCCGGCAGGTCTCGGGGGTCGAGTAGTGCTGTCGCACGCACGCCGAGCTCTTCCCGGTCGCGCCCGACGCGAGGAAGTTCTTCTCGACCACGACCACGTCACGCAGGCCGCGCTTCGCCAGGTGGAAGGCGATGCTCGCGCCGGTCACGCCGCCACCGATCACGACGACGCCAACCTTCAGCGCCATGCTAGCTCCTGGGTACGATCCCCGCTTCCACCGGAAGCGGCGCGACGATCGCGTAGTAGCGGGCGACCCGCTCGGCGAGGCGGAAGACCTCGCCCGCGAGGTCGGCGAAGATCAGTGGGCGGGCCGGCTCGACGAGCTGGATCTCGCCGATCACCCGGGCCTCGTTGAGGGCCAACTTCTCCCCGACCAGCGCCTGCCAGTCCAGCGCCTCGAGCATCGGTGCCAGGCGGGGCCAGAGGGGCGGAGTCGTGTGGACCCCGACCTGGATCGCGGGCCGGTGTCGCGCGAGGTTGGTGACGACGCCGATGTGGAGGTCCCACATCACCACACCCTCGAAGGCGAAGGCGACCCAGTCGAGGGGAAGGCGCGCCAGGTGCGGGTAGCGCACGGCCGCCTCGCCCCGGCAGTCCTCGCCGACGAAGGCCGTGGCGCCCGGGAACTGCTCCCAGAGGTGCGCGCAGGCCTCGTGGGCGATGGCGCGGAAGAAGAGCGGGAAGGCCCGCGCGTACTCGTCGCGCGTCTCCAGGTGACGGGCCAGCCGTTGGCCGTCGATCGTCCGCAACGCCCGAACCAGCGCGCTCTCCATCGCGATGCGGGGAGGATAGCGACCTTCCAGGGGGTCGTCAAGGCGAATCATGAGCGAAGGTTAGTCCAGTGAGCCGGGCGCGGCTTTCGGGTATAGTGGCAGATGCCTTCGGACCGGAGGAGCATGGCGACATGAGCGCCTATCTGGCCGAGCGGACGCCGACGCTGGCGCCGCACGGACTCGTGGCAAGCCCGCACGTCCTGGCCTCCGAGGCCGGCGTCGCGGCGCTCCGCGACGGGGGCTCGGCCGTCGACGCCGCGATCGCCGCCAACGCGGTCCTCGCCGTCGCCTACCCGCACATGGGGGGGCTCGGAGGTGACGCGTTCTGGCTGATCTACGATGCACGGCGCCGCGAGGTCCGCACCCTGGTGGCGGCCGGCCGGGCTCCCTCCGGAGCGACGCTCCAGGAATTCGAGCGCCGCCGGCTCCGGGAGATCCCGCCCCGGAGCCTCCTCGCCGTCACCGTCCCCGGAGCGCTTGACAGCTGGGCTGAGGCCCACCGGGCCTACGGCCGTCTTCCCTGGAGGTCGCTCTTCGACGCCGCCATCGGGTACGCCCGCGACGGGGTTCCGGTGACCGCGAAGCTCAGGGGTTGGATCGAGCGCACGCTGCCGGTGTTGAGCGCCCAGCCGACAAGCGCTCGGGTCTTCCTGCCCGGCGGCGCGATCCCGCGGGCTGGCGACAGGCTCCGCCAGCGCGATCTGGCGCGGACGATCGAGCTGGTGGCCGAGCACGGGCGCGACGGTTTTTACGCGGGCCCGGTGGCACGGGCCATCGTCGCCTTTTCCCGCGCGGGGGGTGGCCTCCACAGCGAGGCCGACTTCGCCGCCCAGCGCTCGGAGTGGGCGGAGCCGCTCGTGGGCCGGTACCGCGGGATCACGATCTTTCAGACACCGCCGCCCTCCCAGGGGTTTACCACCCTGCTGATGCTCCAGATGCTCGAGGACGACGACATCGCCGCGCTCCCCTACCTCGGTCCCGACCAGCTCCATCTCTTCGTCGAGGCCAAGAAGATCGCCTTCGCCGACCGGGACCGCTATCTCGCCGATCCGGCCTTTGCCAAGGTCCCCGTGGCAAGGCTCCTTTCCAGGGAGTATGCGCGGGAGCGCCGCCAGCTCATCCGTCCCGATCGAGCCTGGGTCTGGGACCAGATCCCTGCCGGGAGCCTCCAGGGCGACACCGTGTACGTCGCGGCGGTGGACGCCGAGGGGAACGCGGCGTCGCTCATTCAGAGCCTCTACATGGGCTTCGGCTCGGGCATCGTGGCCGGGGAGACCGGAGTCGTGCTCCACAACCGCGGCGCCTATTTCTCGCTCGATCCGGCGCATCCCAATCGCCTCGAGCCGGGCAAGCGCCCGCTGCACACGCTCATGGCGTCCCTGGCGTTCCGCGACGAGCGCCTCTGGCTCGTCTTCGGCTGCATGGGCGCCGACGGCCAGCCTCAGATCCACCTCCAGGTCTACTCGGCCATGCTCGACCACGGGCTCGACCTCGCCGCGGCGATTGAGGCCCCGCGCTGGCTCGCCGGCCGCTTCGCCATCGGCGACCCGCGGGAGTTCCTGAACCTGGACGGGCGCATGCCGTCCGACACCGCGCGCAGGCTCGAGGCGCGCGGGCATGCGGTGAACGTCCTGGCGCCCTGGGACGAGCTGACCGGCCATGCCCACGGCGTGATGGTCCTCGGGAACGGCGTCAAGGCGGGGTTCGCCGACCCGCGTTCCGACGGGGCGGCTGCGGGCTACTGAGGCGCTCGCGGGCGTGGCGACGTGAAGGGTCGCGAGCTGCGTGCTATGATCGATGCGGGATGAGCCCGAAGTTCCTCGCGCTTCTCACCGCCGACGAGCTGAAGGACGTGACGGCGCTCGACGTCGGCTGCGGGACAGGCCGGCTCGCCCTGACCCTTGCACCGCGCTGCCGCCGGGTGATCGGGATTGACCGCGACGCGGCGGCGATCGCGACCGCCCGCGAGCGCGCTACCGCCCTCGGCCTCGCCAACGCCGGGTTCGTCGTTGCCGACGCCGAGGTCGAGGAGTATGTTCGCTGGGCTCCCCAACTCGTGACAACTCACCTCTGCATGTCGCCGGCGATCATCGCCCGGGCGAGCCGGGCCCTCGGGCCCGGGGAGGTGTTCGCCTTCGTCTGCTTTCACGTGGACCAGTGGCGCGAGACCGGCACAGTCTCCCGTTTTGCGTTCGAAGAGGCCGGGCTCAGGGCGCTGCTCGAGAGTCACGGCTTCACGGTGGAGCACCTCGAGGTGGAGCATGAGGTCCGTCGGTTCGGCTCGGCCGAGGACGCGCTGGCCCACGTGGGGGAGCTCCGGGCCAGGTGGGAGCGAGACGGTCGCTGGCAGCGGTACGTCGAGGTCGTCAGCGGTGGAGGGAGGACGCTGACGCGAAGCCATCTCATCGTCAAGGCGAGGCGACGGTGACCCTGACACAGCTGGCGCTGAGCGAGGCGGTGAAGGCGAAGGCCCTGGAGCTGGGCTTCGACAGGGTCGCCATCGGCCCTGGCGATCCTCCCGAGCATGGTCCAGCCTTCGACGCCTGGCTCGCCGCGGGGTACGCGGGCACCATGGACTACCTCGCGCGAGGCCGCGCCAAGCGGCTCGACCTCCGGCAGATCCTCCCCGGCGCCCGCTCGGTGATCGCGGTCGCGCTGAACTACTACCAGGGCGAGCCGCCCGAGGCCCGGGGGTGGAACCCGGTCGCCCGCTACGCGTGGGGGCGGGACTACCACGACGTGATGACGCCGCGGCTCGAGGAGCTTTTGGCCTTCCTCCGGGAGGCGGGCGGGCCTGAGGCGCGCGGGAAGATCTACGTGGACACCGGCCCCGTTCTCGAGCGCGACCTGGCAGCCCGCGCGGGTCTCGGGTGGATCGGGAAGAACACGAACCTCCTCGATCCGACGCTCGGCTCGTTCTTCTTCATCGGGGTACTCCTGACCACGGTCGAGCTGGACTTCGACGCTCCGCTTCCCGATCGCTGCGGGACGTGCCGCGCCTGCCTGGATGTCTGTCCGACGAATGCGTTCGTGGCGCCCTATGTGCTGGATGCCCGGCGCTGCATCTCGTATCTGACCATCGAGAACAAGGGGCCGATCCCCGCCGGGCTCAGAGAGGGGATCGGCGAGTGGGCGTTCGGCTGTGACCTCTGCCAGACGGTCTGCCCCTGGAATCGCAAGGCCCCCGAGTCGCGCGACCGTGCGCTCCGGCCGCGGGAGCCGCTTCCCGAGCTGAGCGAGCTGCTGGAGCTCGACGGAGCCGGCTTCAGGCAGCGCTTCGCCGGCACGGCGCTGACGCGGGCGAAGCGGCGCGGGCTTTTGAGGAACATCGCCGTGGCGCTCGGCAACCGCCGCGATCCGGAAACGGTCCCCGCGCTGAGCCGGGCGCTCGGAGATCCCGAACCACTTGTTCGTCAACACGCGGCGTGGGCTCTGGGACGGATCGCGACCCGCGAGGCCCGAGCGGCGCTCGCCCGAGCCCTGAGCCGCGAGCAGGACGCCAGCGCGCTTCGCGAGATCCGCGGGGCGCTAGGACAATCGGAGGGGGACACCCACGCCTTCGGCGCGGGTACCCGGGCCCCCTCCGAGGCCTCCCCCAGGATTGGTGGTTCGAGCCGTGGGGCTGCCGACGAGCCGCAGGCGAGGAGAGCCACGAGGCGAGGCCCGAGTCGGTTGCGCGGGCGGAGCCCGCGCTCGAAGGGCATTTACTCCGACACGCTGCTGGGAGAGGAGGAATGAGCCATGGCCATTGATCCCTCACGCGATGCCCTGGTGATTGTGGACGTCCAGAACGACTTCTGCCCGGGGGGCTCGCTGGCCGTCCCCGAGGGGGACCGGGTCGTTCCGGCGCTCAACCGCTACGTCGAGCGGTTTGCCGGCCTCAGAGGGCCGATCTTCGCCTCGCGCGACTGGCACCCCGCGGTGACCAAGCACTTCAAGGCGTACGGCGGGGTCTGGCCGCCCCACTGCGTCCAGGGGACGAAAGGCGCGGAGTTCCACGCCGACCTCAGGCTCCCGCGCGAGGCGGTGATCGTCTCCAAGGGGATGGACCCGGACGCGGATGCCTACTCGTGCTTCCAGGCCGAGGACCCGAACGGGATGCCCTTCGCCGCCGCGCTGGGTGAGCTGGGGGTCCAGCGCCTCTTCGTCGGCGGCCTCGCCACCGACTACTGCGTGAAGGCGACCGTGCTCGACGCCCTCCGCGAGGGATTCCAGGTCGTCGTCCTGGAGGACGCGATCCGCGCCGTGGACGTGAACCCGGGCGACGGCGCCAAGGCGATTGAAGAGATGGAGGCTGCCGGCGCGACGTTTGCTGCGCTCTCGGATCTCGCATGATCCGGGTCAAGCGGCTGGACCACTTCGGCGTGGACGTGGCTGACCTGGGGCGCGCCGAGGGCTTCTACACGGACGTCCTCGGGATGATGGTGGAGATGCGACTGCCCGATCAGGTCCTGCTCCGCTACGGCGACGGTAACCTCGCCCTGTTCTTCAGGCCTGACCGAGCTCCGGGCGGCCGGGAGCTGATCGAACACCCGCTCGGCAAGAGCCACCACGCCTTCGAGGTCTCCTGGGAGGACCTCCAGGCGGCGCGCCGCCTCTTCGCCGAGCGGGGGATCCCCCACCATGCCCCCATCAACTGGGGAGACCACGACTGCCTCTACTTCCTCGATCCCGACGGGAACCTCTTGGAGCTGGTCGGCTACCGACCCTCGCCGAGCACAGCGGCGTGACCGTCCCCCTCTCGGCCTTTGGCCTCCCCTCTGACGCCGTCGTCTGGCACGCGGTCTTCCTGACCGCCCTCTCGTACGGCGTCGGCGTGGTCGGGGGCGTGGTGGGGCTCGCGCTCGGGACGATGCGGCTGCCGTTCCTCCTGCTCCTGGGGATGCCGGCCCCGGTCGCCGCGGGCACCAACATCCTGGTGAGCACGTTGAGCGCCGTCACCGGGGCGGTCCGCCACTGGCGCGCCGGGCGCGTCAACGCGCGGATCGTCGCGGTGCAGGGGATCCCCGCCATGATCGGCGCGTTCGTCGGCGGCTTCGGGAGCGGCCTGGCGCCCGAGTCCCTGCTGATCGGGCTGGCGGGAATCCTGGTCGTGTGGCAGGCGGTCGAGCTGTTCGTGAGGGCGAGACGCGAGAGGCCTAAGGAGAGCCCTGTGACCGGGCGTCAGCCAGGCGCGCAGGAGGAGTTGCTTCGCGCCGGCGGGACCTGGACGCCGGGCCGGGTCGTCGCTGAGGCGCTGGTAGGCTTTGCCATCGGCCTCCTCGGCGGCGCCGTCGGCCTGATCCTCGGAAGCCTCAGGCTCCCCGCCCTCATCACGATCCTGGGGATCGACCCACGCGTGGCGGCGGGGAGTAATCTCGTCATCGGGTTTCTCATGGGCTCCTTCGGCTGGGTCGGCCACGTGATCGCGGGGGAGGTGGACTACCCGCTCCTGATCCTGATGGGGCTCACGGGGATGGTGGGGACGTTTCAGGGGGCCCGGCTCACCGGCACCATGGGCCTCCGCGGGCTCCTGACGCTCATGGGCCTCGTCCTCCTCGTCGTGGGGAGCCTCCTGCTCTGGGATGCTGCGCGGCGCGGCGGCCTGTTCGCCTGACGCCGGGCCCCGCCCGAACGGCGGCGCGGCGCTGTGCTAGAATGACCTCGCTGTTCACGTTAGAGCGCGGAGGCTCACGATGGCCATTCTGAAGGTCGCCCGCCTGGGGCACCCGGTGCTCAGGAAGGTCACGGAGCAGGTTTTGCCTTCGGAGCTCCGGTCTCCCGAGGTCCAGAGCTTCATCGACGACATGGTCGAGACCATGCGCGAGTACAACGGGGCCGGCCTCGCCGCGACCCAGGTCCACACGCTCAAGCAGATCGCCGTCATCGAGGTGCTCGACAACCCCCGCTACCCCGCGGCTCCGAGCATCCCGCTCACCGTGATCGTGAACCCCCGGGTGACCCCGCTCACGCCGGAGATGGAGGAGGACTGGGAGGGCTGCCTCTCGATCCCCGACCTCAGGGGCAAGGTTCCGCGCTACACGACGGTGAGGCTCGAGGCTCTCGACCGCCAAGGCGAGCCAATCGAGCTGACCGCGAGCCACTTCTTCGCCCGGGTGATCCAGCACGAGGCCGACCACCTGAACGGCATCGTGTACCTGGACCGGATGAAGGACCTCTCGACGCTGACCCACCTGACCGAGTGGAGCAGGTACTGGCTCGGCAGGCAGGAGCAGAATGACTGACGGGGTCGTCGCCGTCGTCAAGGACCTCTTCTTCGTCGCCCGGATCAGGGAGACGGCTCGCCTCGCGGGCACTCCCGTCGAGTTCTGCCGCTCTCCCGACGAGCTTGGTACCTGCCTGGCCTCGGGCAAGAGCCCCGCCCTCGTGATCCTCGATCTGACCACGCCGGCCTGGGACTACGGAGCGTTCTTCGCGTCGCTCGAGGCCCGGTCCCCCCGGCCGCCGATCCTCGGCTTCACCACCCACTCGCTCGCGCGCATCACCCAGCCCTGGCACGCGCGGTGCGACCGCGTCGTCACCAAGGAGACCCTGACCCAGGAGCTTCCGGACCTCCTCGCTCACGGCCTGACCTCGCGCCGCGCGAGCTGAACCCGCTCTGAAGAGGGAATCGCCATGACCGCCGAAGAGTTCGTCACGGAGCTGGACGCCAGGAACCAGGAGATGCTCCGGCGCCTCGAGCCGGACGCCACGCTCATGCCCGAGGTGGACGGCGACCTGACCGTCGTGAACCTGCTCAAGGTGGCGCTGAAGAACGAGGTCGAGGCCAGCGAGATCGCGGCGCGCTGGATGGTGACCACGGAGGAGGTGGACGTGAAGCTCGCCTTCGCGCGCCAGGTCGGGGACGAGGCCAGGCACTACCGGCTGATCGTCGAGCGGCTCCGGGAGCTGGGCTTCGACGCGAAGACCTACAATCCCCTGGCGAAGGGGTACGGTCCGCTCTTCGACTACCTGCGCACGCTCACCACGACGGTCGAGCGCGCGGCCGCGGGGCAGTTCACGCGCGAGGCGATCGCGGTCGTGAAGAACCGGCAGTTCATCGAGTTCTGCGAGCGGGCGGGGGATCGCGCGACGGCCACGCTCTACCGGGACACCATCGAGCCCGACGAGCGCTACCATCACGAGCTGGGCCGCTCGATCCTCCTCCGCTACGCGACCACCGCGGAGGCCCAGGCGGCGGCCCGGCGCGCCGCGGCGCGCACGCTGGAGCTGGCCGAGGAGCTGCAGACCGCCGCGCTCAAGACCGCCGGGATCCACCACGCTCCGGGCTGCTAGGACAATCGGAGGGGGACACCCGCGCCTCCGGCGCGGGTACCCGGGCCCCCTCCGAGGCCTCCCCCAGGAATGGTG
>JACQWB010000099.1 GCA_016209385.1 Candidatus Rokuibacteriota bacterium | reverse complement strand
TGAGGGGCGATGGCCGAGGCGAGGCTCCGGTTCGAGCTGGCGACCCCGACGCGGTTCATGGTCAGCGCTGAGGCCGACGAGGTCGTGGCCCCGGGCGCGGAGGGCTACTTCGGGGTCTGGCCCGGGCATGCGCCGTTCCTGACGACGCTGGCGAGTGGCGAGGTCGCCTACCGGAGCGGTCGGGAGGTGCGCGCGCTGGCCGTGCACGGGGGGTTCGCCGAGGTCAGCGGAGACCGCATGATCATCCTGGCCGACCTTGCCGAGCACCCCGAGGAGCTCGACCTCGTGCGCGCCCAGCGCGCCCGGGAGCGGGCCGAGCAGCGCCTGGCCGGCAAGACGCAGGACGAGATCGACTATACCCGCGCCCTGGCAGCGCTGGCCCGGGCCCTGGCCCGCCTCCAGGTCGTCGGCCGCACCCTTCCCGGCGCCGGGCTGGGAGTTGCCTAACGCTCCGTGTAACCTGCGGTGGGCGCGAGCGGGCCTGAGATCAGCATGAGCCGGTCGCCGGCCGTCAGGGTCGCACGACGGCCCACGGCGCGCTGGAAAACGCCAACACGGACATGAACGCCGCATCAACGTAGTCCCTGGGGTCCCCGGTGTAAGGCGCGATCAGGCTGAGGCCCATCGCCGCCACCGCGAACGTTACGGCCCGGTGACTCACTCACCATCCTTCCGGTGGCTTGGTCGATGGGCTTCAGAGGGTCGGTTTCCCTCGCCCCTGCCATCCGAGTTACGGGGCTCTGGCTCTTACCCCGGCGGGACTGACTGCTGCTGAACGCGTCAGCTTTCTCTGGACGCACGGTTGATCACAAGCTCAAAGGGCGTGGGCTGCTCGACGGGCAGCTCGCCGGGAGGCGTGCCCCGAGGCAGGTCATCGGTCTCGAGGAGGTCGATGATGGCGTCTGGTCCATCCACTTCTGCAACGTCCTTCCGGCGCGCGTCGATGAAACTGACTACATCATCCGCGCTTGACTTTCAGCAAGGGTTACTCATGTTCCCGGTTTACTCTGTTACCGATCTTCCCGGTTGCTCACCCTTCCCGCTGCCTCAGGCACTGGCTTTCAACTCGCCAGGGTGAAGGGAGAGGCACTCGCGGACCTCCAGCTGCATTCGGTCGATCTCCGCCAGGAACCCGGACGCCGAGCGGTGGTAGTTCGCCGGGTTCGTCTCCACCTGGCGCAGATGAGCCACTTGGCTCTGGAGATGGCGGATCCGCTCCAGGGTAGCGTTGAGCTCTTGATCGTTGGCAAGCATGATGCTTCCCGCGGCATGGCTTCGACGATCCCCCGCCGGCCACCGCCGCGCTTGACTTGCCAAAATTCTATCGCGGCCTGCTCGCCCGGCCAAGCGGCCAGATGCCGGACCCAGAACACGCTCGCGCCGAAGTTCGCTTGCGCGGCGGCATGGTCGAAGAGCAGCTGAGCTTCGCCGCGGAGATGGGACACGTCGAAAGTGTCCGCCATGAGCAGGAACACGTCCACATCGTTGGGCTCGAGCTTGTTGGTGACGAACGATCCGAAGACCACGAACCGCTCCACGCGGCCGCTCGCTTGAGCCACGCCGTAGACGCGGGCGAGACGGAGGGCCAATGCCTTCCGCTGCGCTGAGCCGATACCGAAGCGGTCCAGGGGCTCACGCAAGGATGCCGGATGCACACCGGGTGGGAGCTCACCGTTCTCACTCAGCGGTGGTAGCGCCACAAGGGTGTCCGTTCTCGCCCGTGGCTAACGGGTGGCCGCTGAGCGGCTGCGCGTCAGCGCGGTCCGTTCCAGCGGCGCGTTAGACCGCAGTCTCAGCCAACGTAAGAACGAGGAGGGACGCCTCCGTGTCAGCCTCAAACGCTTGGATCTGTCTGCGCTGAGTTCGCAGGAAGCGAAGGATGGATTCCGTGCCGGCGTTGCCAACCGACAGCCAGATGACCTTGGGCGGAGCGCCGTAGAGGAAACTGAGCTGTCGAAAGTCGTTGTCTTTTGAGACGATGGCAAAACCCTCGTGCCGGGCCTGTTCCCAGATCGCCTCGTCTGTCGCACCCCGCAGGCCGAGCGTGCGGATATGGGTAGTTCCCGGATACTCCGGTTCGAGAGCTTGGACGAGCCTGGGGCTCAGGTTCTCATCGAGAAGGAGCTTCACCCCGCTGACGAACTCGTAAGCCGGCGTTCACGGCTGGCAGCGAAGGCCAGGCAGGCATGGATGTCTTCCGCTGTGATGTCAGGGAAGTCGGCCAGGATCTGGGCTTCGGTCATGCCGCCAGCAAGATATTCGAGGATGTCATACACGGTAATGCGGGTTCCCTTTATGCACGGTTTCCCGCTCCGAACCCCGGGAGTAACCGTAATGCGATCTTGCCAGCGCATGGCCATGAGTGTAGCCTCACTTGGCGGACCGTGCAAGCGCGTCTTGGGCGCGGTCTAACGCTTGAATTAAGCCTGAATCCGGCGCCAATGTTGGTACGCTGGCTCGCGAAGACCCATTCCGATGCCGGCACCCGTGACGATTTCGCCGTTGAGCGAAAGCTACTTTCTCATTAGCTTTCGCTCACTCAACCTTGCGGTCGTTTTCGCGGCAGCAGCGGCCCGGTCTGTCGGGTCTCGCTCCTGCTGTCGACGCCGGATTCAGGTTAAGCCGCGCCGCGAAGCGGCGTCGGCTTGAATGAATTGTTAGGCGGCTGCGCGCAAAAGCCCGCAAGTACATCCGCCCGTAGCCTAAGCTGATTGAAATGGCGTGTAGACCTGCACCGGCGAATCCTTGAGC
>JACQWB010000098.1 GCA_016209385.1 Candidatus Rokuibacteriota bacterium | reverse complement strand
TACCCACGGCGGAGCCGTGGGTGCGCGCTCGAAGGGCATTACTCCGACACGCTCGTAGGCCCCAGCCCGATCAGCATCGTGCCTTAGATGTACGGGACGCCCTGCGTGTTCACGTAGAGCGAGTACATCGCCGTGCTGCCGCACATGAAGAGCCGGTTGCGCTGCGGGCCCCCGAAGCACAGGTTGGCACAGCGTGCGGGGAGATCGATGCGGCCGATCAGCTTGCCGTCGGGATTGAAGACGTGGATGCCGTCGAGCCCCTCCTGGCCCATGCCCCAGCCGACCCAGAGGTTGCCGTCGACGTCGCAGCGCAGGCCGTCGGGCGTGCCGGGGCCGGCGTTCACCACCGGCCGCTTGTTGGTGAGCCTGGTGCCGCCATCGACATCGAAGGCGTGAATGATGCGGGGGGTCACGCCGCCCTCGACGATGTAGAGTTTCGACTCGTCGGGCGAGAAGCAGAGCCCGTTCGGCCGGTTCACGTCGCCGACGGCCATCGTGATCTGGCCCGAGCGCCCGTCGACGCGATAGACGTTGGTGGGCAACTCGACCTTCGCGACGTACCCCTCGTAAAAGCCGAGGATGCCGAACGGTGGATCGGTGAACCAGATCGAGCCGTCGGACTTGCACACGATGTCGTTCGGCGAGTTGAGCGGCTTGCCCTCGAAGCGGTCGGCGATGACGGTGATGCGACCGTCCGGCTCGGTGCGCGTCACGCGCCGCGTGCCGTGCTCGCAGGTGAGGAGGCGGCCCTGCCGGTCCCGCGTCAGCCCGTTGGCGAAGTTGGACGGCTTGCGGAACATGCTGACCGCGCCCGTCTCCTCGTCCCAGCGCATGATCCGGTTGTTCGGGATGTCACTCCAGAGCAGGTAGCGCCCGTCGCCGAACCAGACGGGACCCTCGCACCAGCGGAAGCCCGTGGCGATCTGCTCGACCCGCGAGAGCGCCAGGCGATAGCGCGCGAAGCTCGGATCGATGATCTTGATCGCGGGGTCGGGATACCGCTGGCTCGGCTCCCATGCCGCGAACGCGCGCGGCGCGAGCGCCATCGCTGCGACAGCGGTGCTACCGGTGAGGAAAGCGCGTCGTTCCATGGTCATCGCTCCTTTCAGCGAACCTAGGCTGCCGCGCCGCACGTTACCTCAACTCTGTCAGCGCCGCTTGTGCTTCCTCGCGGGTTTCCAGCTCCCCTGCCAGGCAGTCGGGATCCGGAAGATGCTCGTGGACGCGAGGGGCTCTGCGATCTGGGGAGCGATAACGGCCGCCCGGCATCGGATAGGCGACCACCCGCGGCGCCGCGCGTCCCGGAGCCGGAGCCCGTGCCAGCAGGCGGAGCAGTTCAGATTCCGGGCGGCGCGCGACGCGTGGAGACTACGACGATCTCGCTCAGGACCCCGACGGCCCCGGGGACGCTGCCCACGGTCTCCTCGGCCGTCTTCCGGAGCTCCTCCCCCTCGACCATCCCGCTGACAGACAGGTGCCCGTCCTTGCAGCTGACCGCGAGGTGAAGCAGTCGTGTGAGCGGGTTGGCGAGCAGCGCGGCCCTCGCGTGGGCGGCCAGGCTCACGTCCTTGAGGTCGGCCCGCGACTCGGGCGTCGGCTGAAGCCGCTCTGCCCCGAGCGCGCTCTGAATGAGCCTGACGCTCTCCGTGACGTTGAGGCGCTCGGTGTTGAGCACGAGATCGTAGAGGCGCGGATCGTCCCAGTCCACGTGGTAGAGGAACTTCACCCGGGCAGCGCGATCGTGGTCGCTGTCCCGGACGGCGTTCACGGCTGCGTCGCTGGTCAGGCCCTGCTGGTGCTCCACCCGGCTTGCCCGCAGCCGCTCGGGCGCGGTGATGCGCACCCGAAGCGCGTGTCGCACATTCCGCAGGAGGACCGCGGCTCCGCGGCCTGCCAGGACCACATTATCCCGCGCCGCCATCTCGAAGATGATGACCTCGACGTACGTGAGGTACCGGCGCTTGGTGTCGGTGAAGCGCTCCCAGAGGGTGGGCTTCTCCTCCGTGACGTGCTCGAGCTCCGCGGCGACCTCGCCGAACCGCTCGGCGGCCTTCAGGATGATCTCGCGATTGGCGAACTCGTACCCGAGGGCCCGAGCCAGCTCGCGCCCGATCTCGTCACCCAGGCTTCCAAGGGACTGAGAGATGGTAACGATGCTCATGGACCACCTCCTGCCGGCTTCTGTCGCCGGCGCCGCGGTGCGCTGACTCGGCCCGTACCGCGTCGGGCCGGTTCGCTGGTTTGCCCTGGTTCGACCGGCGGGCTACGGCCTGATCAGGAGCCCGGGATGCCGGCGCCAGAAATATGCGGCCATGGCCGCCGCCGCGACGAGGTTGCCCAGCAGGATCTCCTGCCAGGCAATAGCCTGAAGGATCGCCTCGGCGAAGAGCATGGCCGCCACGAGGAAGCCGAACTCGAAGACGGCGAAGAGCAGGACAATGCCGAACCCGAGGTCCGGATTTCGCTCGGCCGCGCGCAGGAGCAGCGATGCGCCAAGGCCGATCACGCAGAAGACGAGCCAGTGCACCCACGTGTACACCAGGACCAACTCGAAGGAGACCCCGAGGCTTTCGGGCGGTGGGAGCGCTGCGCTTGGCCTAAAGAGCGCGGTCCCCAGGACGGAGGGAGTATAGAGCGGCCGCCCCCGGATCGTGTCCAGGATCAGGAACCAGAGGGCGATGGTCGCGGCGCCGATCGTCCCCGCCAGGATCCCTTCCGCGTACGGATCGGACTTCGCCGCAATGCGTGCCTCGACGGAACCCGGATCGGTCGCGTCGAGTTGGGGAGTCATGGCGGTGCCCTTACAGGGACCTCGGATCTCCTCCGGAGGGCGCGTCAACACACGAACGCGCCCGCCGACGGGCAGCATGCCGAACGCGGGCGCGCGAACCCTGTCCGAGGCTTGATCCAAGGAGCATGCACGCCTCCTCCAAGCACTGGACGGTTAGGGCACACTCGACGGTAGGATGCGTGTGCCGAATTGTCAAGACGAACTTCGCTTCCGTTGTGAACGCGGTCACTACCACGACGAGGTCCGCACTTTTCATTCCCCAAGTCTTCCTCTTGACAAGCTCTCCCCCAGCAGGTATAAACCGTTAGATCGAGATAATCAGAAAAAATGAAAAAATCACTTAGCCAGGACGTCCGGGCTTACCTGACGGTTGGGGAGGCTGCTCGCCACTGCCGGGTTTCACCGCCTGCCCTCAGGGCGTGGATCCGCGACGGCAAGCTGTGCGCCTTCAGAACCCTCGGCAAGCACTGCCGAATCGAGCTGAAAGAGTTCCAGCGCTTCCTCCGGGAGCATGGCATGCCGCCCTACCCGGCTCTGCCGCCGGAGACCCGGATTCTCGTCGTGGACGACCAGCCCCGGATTGTGGACGTCCTGGTCGATTTCCTCGCCGGGGACCCGCGGGGCTTCAAGCTCGAAACGGCGACAGACGGGTATGAGGCCCTGATCAAGGTCGGCGCCTTCAACCCCGCCCTCTTGATTCTGGACGTGGCGATGCCGCGGCTCGACGGGATCGAGGTCTGTCGTCGCCTCAAGGCCGATCCGGAGACGCGCGCGATCAAGATTCTGGGGATCACGGGCTACCCTGACATGATCCCGCCGCTCTTGCGGGCGGGAGCCGACGCCTGCCTCGCCAAGCCTCTCGTGCTCGCGACGGTACAGCAGGAGATCGACCGCCTGCTGGGCGGGCTGGAGGCGTGAGGCACCGGCCCGAGTTGCGACTGAGGCGGAGGCCAGCGTGGGGCGGAATCACAAGCGATCGACCGGCGGACACGGGATGGGCTGAGGTGGGGCTCAGCATGGTCCAGGACGAACCGAAGGGCCGGATGCTCCGCGTCGGCCTCGTCGGCGCGGGCCGCGGCGGGACCGCCCTGCTCCAGCTCTTCGCGAGCGCGCCATCGGTTCGGGTCGTGGCGGTCGCCGATCCGAACCCGGAGGCGCCGGGGCTCCAGATGGCGCGGGCGGCCGGGATCCCTGTCGTCGGCTCCCACCGCGAGATCTTCGCGCACGCCCCGCAGATCGTGGTCGAGGTGACCGGACGCCCCGAGGTGCTGGAGGAGCTCGCGCGGACCAAACCGGCCGAAGTCGAGGTGGTCGGCGCCCAGAGCGCGCGGCTCTTCTGGGAGCTCCTCACGTTCCGGGCCCGCCAGGCTCAGCAGATCGAGAAGGCCGAGACGATTCGTCGGATGACGGGAGGGGTCTTTCACAGCCTGAACAACCTCTTCACCACGCTCCTCGGTCGCACCAGCCTCCTCCGTCGGTGCGTCGAGATCGACCGCCTGACGGTCGACCAGCTCAGCGACGGCCTCGAGAGCATCGCCCGCAACGTGACCCGTGGGAGCGAGATCCTCAAGCGCCTGCGCGGGTTCATGCGCGAGTCCGCGGAACCGCTCGTCACGCGCGTGGACGTCAACGCGCTGGTGCGCGAGGTGGTGGGCCTCACCGATCCCCTGATCCGGGACGCCCTGGTCCGGTCGGCGACGATCGAGATCCGCCAGGAGCTCGGCGAGGTACCTCCCGTCGTCGGCCGGCCGGCCGAGCTGCTCGAGGTGCTGATGAACCTGATCGTCAACGCGATCGAGGCGATGCCGAAGGGAGGCGTCCTCACGCTCGAGAGCCGGCTCGATCGCGGTAACGTCCTCGTCCGGGTGCGGGACACCGGGGTCGGGATTCCCGAGGCGGTCAGGGCGCAGCTCTTCACCCCGTTCTTCACGACGAAGGCCGGCGGGACCGGCCTCGGGCTCAGCGTGTCGCTGGAGATCATCCGCCGCCACGGCGGTGAGCTCGCCATCGAGGGCGGGTTGGGGGCGGGGACCTCGGTGACCGTCAGCCTTCCGGCCGCTGAGGTCCCGGCGGGGATGGACGCGCTGCTGCCGGCCTTCCGGCAATGGCGGGTCCTCGTGGTGGACGATGATCCGTTCTTCCGCGATGTCCTGGTCGAGCTGCTCGCGGCCGAGGGCTGCAAGCCCCACGGAGCGGCCGGAGGCGCCGAGGCGCTCGCGTGCCTCGGGCGCGAGGCCTACGAGCTGGTCCTCGCCGACATCGTCATGCCCGAGATCCCGGGCTGGCAGGTGGCCCAGACCGCCCGCGCCCAGGAGCCGCCGCCCGTGGTGGTCCTCTACAGCGGCTGGGGCATCCGGCCGGAGGATCCCTCGCTCGAGGAGAGCGGGGCGGATGCCTTTCTTCAGAAGCCGTTCAGGCTGTCGGACCTGATCGAGGCCGTCCGGGGAGTCCTCGCAGCCCGGGGTCGGCCGGCAGGGGCGTAACCGGTGCTGTGGTCCCGAATAGATCTTCGAGCCGAGGGGCTCCCGACGAGCCGCAGGCGAGGAGAGCCACGAGGCGAGGCCCGAGAGGAGGGGGAACGATGACTTCCCTACGAGAGGTCTTGCTGGCCAAGCTCGCTCAGACTCGGGCGAGCCTGGAGTACCTCGGGCGGCAGGGCGAGTCCGCCTTCACCGCGCTGGAGTGGCAGAAGGGGTATGCGAAGGCTCTCGAGGAAGTCCTCGATCTCGACGGCCTCTCGCTCCGCCGCTTCCCGCGCCGTCCGACCGCCATTCCGGCGACCATTGCCCGGTTTCGCCCGGGAGCACCCGCCGCGGAGCGCGGCGAGGGGACGATCGTGGATCTGAGCACGGGCGGGTGCGGCCTCGCCACCGCCCTGGAGATCGCGGCGGGAGAGAGGATCGAGATCTCCTTCCGTCTTCCCGGAAGAAACGCGGGTGTGTCGCTCGAAGGGGTGGCTCGCCGCGCCGCGCGGGTCGGGGAGGTGGTCAGGGCTGGCGTGGAGTTCGTCAAGGTCCCCGACCACGTCCTCGTCGCCCTCGAGACCTTCCTGGCGGTTCCGGTGGCGGTGGGGGCCCGCTAAGACAATCGGAGGGGGCCTCGACGGCCCCCTCCGAGGCCTCCCCCAGGAATCGGTTGCGCGGGCGAAGCCCGCGCCAGAATCCTCGGAGGGGAGCCACCCACGCCTTCGGCGCGGACTCATTTTCAACTCGTTTACAACGGGTTGAGGGGTTTTGGACCTTGGCGTTCTGATAATAGAAAATAGAGTGGTACGCTCATGGCGTGAAAGGGGAAAAGCCGAGGCCGCTAAAGGCACTCTCTCTCCATCCGCTCTCGGTCGATCAGCCCGTTTCCGCCGTACTCGCCACTCCTCCACCTCCAGAGAAACGACGGAAGAAGTCGCGGCGGTCAAAACCTCGTCATTCATAACTTAGTTTTTACCCGCTGACAGATTCATCCCAAGAATCACACCCACCATCGTCTTCAGATGGTCAAGAGTTGGATACCGAAATGTGGAAAACTTAGCGCGGCGTAGTCGGTTATAGTCCTTGATCCGAGGCGCTCGTGAGTCCATGCCCCGAATGCTTGGAACATTCCGATATAGCTCCCACGCGAGAATGTCTGCTGCTTGAAGCGGGGCGGACCGCTTTTTATCTTCAAACTTGAACGAGAGAATGCGAAGGTGTTCTTTGGCTGCTTTCTCGTCCATCGCCGCACGAAAGAATTCGGCAACTTTTCCAGCCCCCTTCGCACCAGCTTCAAACACGTACGCCACCTCGGCATTTGAGTCAAACGTCTCTAACCATCGTCTAATCTCTGCGCAACACTGCATTGCTGCGATGCGATAAGGACTATCACAGACAGCCCGATCCTGTTCCGAAAGCCGTTGATATAGGTTCGCCGGAATTACAATGCCAATTGCCGCTAGCGCATGGCGATTTGCGGCGTCTATTAGTTTTCGAAGCCGCGAGCGTTTCTTTTGCTTCGGCCAGTTCGTGAACTGCCCCTGGCCAGCAACGAAGTCGGTCATGTGGAAGTGATCGATGTTGTAAATTGCCAAACTCTCCCGCCACTCTCTTTCGAATGACTCCCATGCTTTTACTGTCGAAACGTAACCAGCAACCGACACAGCCTTCGCGCCCGCGTGCGTGCCGCTCTCGTCAAAATATGCAGTCAGAATCGTTGCCACGAGCCGTTCTGCCTTGTAGTCGGCAGGAAATGACAGCGCGAAGGCGCGGCCGACATATCCTTCGCCAATGGCTGGTTCAAGCTCCTTGCCGAGCAGGGATCGCCGACTAGACATCGGCATACGATCCGTCGTGCGGTTTGAAAAAGGATAATTCCCTCGGCCGCGCGGGTACCCGCGGCGGCGGGATCAGCCCGTGACGACGAGCTGGCGCGCGACCCGGGCTGCGCCGAGCAGGGGGGCCCGAGGGTTGAGCGCCACGCGGACCGGCATTTCAGCGATCACCCGTGAGAGCCGCCCCTTGTCGCGGAACGCCGCGATGAAGGTGCCGTCGGCGAGCTTTGCCCGGATCTTCGGGGCAATCCCGCCGCCGACGAAGACGCCGCCCACGGCGAGCGCCTTGAGGGCGAGGTTCCCCGCCTCGGCCCCGTAGATCGACACGAACAGCTCCAGGGCCTTCATGCAGAGCGGGTCCCGGCCCGCGAGCCCCGCCTCGGACACGACCTCGCTCGGATCTCCCTTCTCGATCCGCTCACGCAGCCACTGGGGCTCCGACGCGTAGCCGCTCTCGCGGAGGAAGCGGTAGATGTTGAAGAGCCCCGGTCCCGATAGCACCCGCTCGTAGCTCACCCGCTCGAACTCCTTCGTGAGGAAGCGGAGGAGCTCGATCTCGAGGTCGCTCCGCGGGGCGAAGTCCCCGTGTCCGCCCTCGGAGGCGACGACCGAATGGCGCTTGCCATCCCAGACGAGAAGGGCCTCGCCGAGCCCGGTGCCGGCCGCGATCAGGACCATGTTCCCGCGGCGGGGGCTCCCCTCCTGGAGCGTGAGTAGCTCGTGCGTCGGCAGGTGCAGGACCCCGTGGGCGGCCGCCTCGAGGTCGTTGATCAGCTTTACCCGCGGCGCCGGGATCGCCTGGGCCAGGGGCCCCTCGTCCAGCTCCCACGGGAGGTTGGTCGGGAAGGAGCGCCCGTCCACGACCGCGCCCGCAACACCGAAGCAGGCTGCGCTCACGGTGCAGGGAGGACCGGCCTCCAGGAAGCGGCCGATCGCGGCCTCGAGGCTCGGGAACTGACGGCTCGGGAGCGCCTCTTCGCGGACGAGGGCGGGCCCGGTGGCGGTTTCCTCGAAGAGGGCCAGGGCCGTCTTGGTCCCCCCGACGTCGCCGGCGAGGATCGTGAGCGACCGGGGGCGCCGCGCCGGACGACTACTTGAGCGTTCCGGCATAGATGTCCATGATCGTGCGCAGGAACTTCAGGGCCTCGGGCTTCTTCCGCTGGAACGAGTTCCGGCCGATGATCGAGCCGAAGCCGCCGCCGTCGCGGATGGCCCGGATCTCCTCGAGGACCACCTCGTCCTTCTCAGCCGGGCCCCCGGAGAAGATCACCACGCGGCGCCCGTTGAAGGTCGCCTGGACCACGTGGCGGACCCGCTCGCTGAGCGTGCCCACCGCGATCGCCTGCTGCTCGTAGACCTTCCGGGCTGCCGGCTGCTCGACGTGCGCCAACGGGAGCTTGACCTTGATGATGTGGGCGCCGAGCTGGGCGGCGATGTGGGCCGCGTAGGCCGTGACGTCGATTGCCGTTTCGCCCTCCTTGGAGAGGCCCGACCCCCGCGGGTAGGACCAGATCACCACCACCAGGCCGTGCTGCTTGGCCTCCTCGGCGAGGGCGCGGATCTGGCTGTACATGTCGAGCCGGTGCATCGAGCCGGGATAGATCGTGAAGCCGATCCCGACGCACCCCAGGCGGAGTGCGTCGCGGACGCTCCCGGTCAGGGCCTGCATCGGATCCCGCTCCTCCAGGAGGACGTCGTGGTCGTTCAGCTTGAGGATCAGCGGCACCTGGCCGGCGAACTCCCGCGCCCCCGCCTCGAGGAAGCCGAGCGGCGCGGCGTAGGCGTTGCACCCGGACTCGATCGCGAGCTCGAAGTGGTAGCGCGGATCGTAGGCGGGCGGGTTCGGGGCGAAGCTCCGCGCCGGCCCGTGCTCGAAGCCCTGGTCCACGGGCAGGATGACGAGCTTGCCGGTGCCGGCCAGGGTCCCGTGGGTGAGCAGGCGCGCCAGGTTCGTCAGCGTGCCGGGGTTGTCGCTTCCGTACCAGCTCAGGATCTCTCGCACGCGCTCGGTCATGTGAAGCCTCCTTTAACCGGGTCTCGCCTCGTGGCGGGCCTGCCTACGGCAGGGCCGAAGCCCCTCGGCTCGAAAATCTACTCGGGACTCGCCTCGTGAGTGTCGTCGCCTGCGGCTCCTCCGAACTCCCTCGGCTCGAACGACCGGTCGCCTCAGCGGCGCCCTGCGATGAACTCCTCGGCCAGCGTCACATCCTCGGGGCTTCCGATCACGAGCGGCACGCGCTCGTGGACGGACGTGGGCTGGATTTCCAGGATTCGCTCGCGTCCGGTGCTCGCCTTGCCGCCGGCCTGCTCGGTGACGAAGCCCATCGGCGCGGCCTCGTAGAGCAGCCGCAGCTTGCCCGTGGCCTTCCCGCCGGGTGCGGTGTCCGCCGGGTAGAGGAAGATGCCGCCCTCGAGGAGGGTCCGGTGGACGTCCGCCACCATGGACCCGACGTAGCGCGCCGTGTAGGGGCGCCCGGTCGCCGCGTCCGGGACCCTGAGGTGGTCGATGTACCGCCGGACGCCCGGCTCCCAGCGGGGCGCGTTCCCCTCGTTGGCGCTGTAGATCTTCCCGCGGGGCGGGATCCGGATCCGGTCGTGGGAGCGAACGAACTCGCCGATCGTCGGGTCGAGGGTGAAGCCGCGGACGCCGTCGCCGGCCGTGTAGACCAGGATCGTGCTCGTGCCGTACATGACGTAGCCGGCTGCGACCTGCGCCGTCCCCGGCTGGAGGGCGTCGGGGCGGACGTGCTCGGGCCCGGTGCCCCGGCGACGGCGGACCGAGAAGATCGTGCCGACGATGCCGTTGATGTCGAGGTTCGACGAGCCGTCCACCGGGTCGAAGCAGACGACGTACCGCGCGCGGGGGCAGTGCCGGTCCAGGTGGAGCGGCTCGGCCATCTCCTCGGAGACCAGCGTGCACACCCGCCCCGTGGCCTCGAGCGCGTCGGTCACGGCGTCGTTGGCCCAGACGTCGAGCTTCTTCACCGCCTCGCCCTGGACGTTGGTCTCGCCTGTCGTCCCGAGCTGGCCCACCAGGGCGGCGCGGGCCAGCTCGCGGGCGATCAGCTTGCCGGCGAGCGCCAGCTGCGTCAGGACGACGGCGAGGTCGGCTGCCTCGGCGCCCTCGGTGGTGCGGAGGTGGCTGGCGAGCGTCAGGGCGATCTCGCTCACACCCGTCCCTCCACGGTGCCGAGCTCGGCCGCCGCTGCCCGGTCCACGAGCCAGACCAGGCGCCCCGCCTCGGGCCGGATGAGCTGCGACGGCAGCCTCTCCGGATCACGGGGACCCTCAAGCACGGCCCGGAGCGTCGCCGCCTTGTCTGAGCCCGCCACGAGGAAGCGGATCTCCCTCGCCCGGTTCAGGACCGGGACGGTCAGCGTGATCCGCTCGGCCCCGAGCCGCTCGACGAAGTGGGTCATCACCCACCCGCGCCCCTCGCGCAGCGCGGCGGTGTGGGGGAAGAGGGACGCGGTGTGGCCGTCTGGACCCATGCCGAGGAGCACGAGATCGAGCGCCGGTGGCGGGCCGTCGGGGTTGACGCCGAACACGCGCGCGATCTCGAGCTGGTAGTGACGGGCTGCCGCGTCCCGGTCTGCCCGCTCCGCCTGGATCCGGTGGATCCTGTCGGCGGCAGCTCCGATCTTTTCGAGAAGCGCCACGGCCGCCATCCGGTAGTTCGAATCCGGATGGTCGGGGGGGACCGCGCGCTCGTCGCCCCAGAAGAACTCCACGCGCTCCCACGCGACCTCGCTCCGGTACGGGGCCTCGGCCAGGAGCTGGTAGAGCCGGCGGGGCGTGGAGCCGCCGGAGAGCGCGACCGTGAAGCTGCCGCGCGCCGCTACCGCGTCGCGCGAGAGCGCGACGAAGTCACGGGCGGCAGCCGCGCTCACAGCCTCGGCGTCGGCGAGCCGCACCACCTTCGCTCTTACGCTGCTCATCGTCAGCTCACCGGAGCAGGGTCTGCGCCATGGCCCGGGCGAAGGTCAGGCAGTCCTGGAAAAGCTGGTCGCGCGCCAGGTCGGGGAGCTGCCGGGCGACGAGGTCTGCCCGGTCCTGGGGGGGCGCGCTCAGCGTCCTGACCACCGCGGGCGCGGCGTCGGAGGTGACGGCGAGCCGCCCGGGGCCGGCGTTGGCGCAGGAGAGCGTGGTCGATTTCCCGCGCGGCGCGCCGACGACCCGTACCGTCTCGATCTCGGCCTGGCCCTCGCCGAGCCGGTGGATCGTCACCGGGACCACGCCGTGAGGCGCCTGGAACTGCCAGACCGCCTCCGTCCCGCCGATCACCTTCCCTCCCCCGGGGCGCCAGCCGAGGCGCAGGGCGAGCCAGCCGGTGAGGAGCCAGGCCTGGGTCATCGCGTGGGGCCCGTGCTGGACGGCGACTTCGCGAACGGTCTCCAGAACCCCGGGCGCGACAGCCGGATCCAGCGCCTGGGCCAGCAGGCGCCGCCAGAGCTTCAGGCGGCGCCAGGCCAAGTCGGAGACCGCCTGACGTATCCGCTCGCCCGTCGCCCAGGTCGCGGTGGCGACCATGTGGCGCGGCGGGTCCGGCCACCCGAGGCTGTCGTAGATCACCTGGTGCGTCAGGTCGGCCAGCTCGGCGAACACCTCGCCGCCCCGGGGCGGCGCCTCGGGCGTCGCCCACCAGAGCGCCGTTGGCAGGTCGCCGATGAGGAGCTGCCGCACGACCGCGGGGACGCGACGGGTGGCCGTCCCGCGGGCCTCGATGGTGATGTGCTCGCTCACCACCTGCTGCCGGCCGTCGACGACGCGGGCGTGGGTGGTGACGTAGGAATCGAGCCTGGCCCCGTCCGCCGTCGCGTCCATGAGGAGCAGGAAGACGCGCGACGGGTGGCGGGCGACGATCGCGGGGATCTCGTTGGCGATCACCGCGGCCTCGTCGCCGGTCCGGCACGCGACGATCAGGTTGGACATGCACGCGCGGACGACCGGATGCTCGGCGTCGCCCGCGTCCTCATGGCGCCAGAGGCTGGCGAGCTCGCGTTCGATCGCGGCCAGGTCGACCGGCTTGGGCGGCCGGGACATCACCCCCTCGACGCTCACAGGAGCACCTCGCTCATCACACGAGCACCTCGCTCATAAGTTAGCACCGGGCCTTCGAGCGCCGGCTCCGCCGGCGCAACCAACTCGGGCCTCGCGCGGCGGGGGGCCTGCCTGCGGCATGGCCGACCCCGCCACGCTCGAACTGCAACGGGGGGAGACTTTCTATGACCCTTGTCAAGAACTTTTTTTTTCACGGTCACGCCGCCCGGCGTAACTGCTGCCGCGCCATGGTCGCCAGGTGGTAGGTCTCGTCGTATGGCACCT
>JACQWB010000097.1 GCA_016209385.1 Candidatus Rokuibacteriota bacterium | reverse complement strand
GGGTGGACGTTCGAGCCGAGGGAGTTCGGAGGAGCCGCAGGCGACGACACTCACGAGGCGAGGCCCGAATAAATCGTTCGAGCCGAGGGAGTTCGGAGGAGCCGCAGGCGACGACACTCACGAGGCGAGGCCCGGGTAAATAAGACTCAGGCGAGGCCCGAGTCAATAACACTGAGCCGAGCCCGAGTTGATCGTCACCGCCGACGAGCTCGCCGTCATCCGCCGCCAGGCCGAGGCCGAGTATCCCCACGAGTGCTGCGGGGTGATCCTCGTCAAAGCTAGCCGGAACGACGAGCGCGTTCTGCTTCCGTGTCGGAACATCCAGAGCGAGCTCCACGCGAAAGATCCTCTGCGCCACCCGCGCGACGCCCGCACCGCCTACTACATGGCCCCGCAGGATCTGTTGACGGTCATGCGCCTCGAGTCGGACGGCTTCGGCGTTCGGACCATCTACCACTCGCACATCGACGCGGGCGCGTACTTCTCCGAGACCGACAAGCGCCAGGCCGCGGCGGGCGGCCAACCGCTGTACGCGGACGCCACCTACCTGGTGGTGTCGGTGGTGAATGGCAAGGTCGTAGAGGCCAGTGCCTTCGGCTGGGATCCAGCCCGCCGCGACTTTCTCCCGGTCTCGCTCGAGGCGTCGTGACATGACTCGCTCGGAGTCGCTCTTCTCCCGCGCCCAGGAACTGATCCCAGGAGGCGTCAACAGCCCAGTGCGCGCCTTCCGTGGCGTCGGCGGGACGCCATTTTTCGTCGCGCGGGGGCAGGGCGCCCGGATCTGGGACGTGGACGGCCGTGCCTACATCGATTTCCTGGGCTCGTGGGGTCCCCTCATTCTCGGTCATGCACCGCCGGCGGTCGTCGAGGCGATCGCCGAGACTGCGCGGCGAGGGACCAGCTACGGGGCCCCGACCGCTCAGGAAGTGGAGCTCGCCGAGCGGATCATCCGCGCGGTGCCCTCGATCGAGATGGTGAGGCTCGTGAACTCCGGCACCGAGGCGGCGATGAGCGCGATCCGGCTGGCGAGAGGGGCCACGGGACGCGAGGCAATTATCAAGTTCGAGGGCTGCTACCACGGCCACGCCGACAGCCTCCTGGTCAAGGCCGGCTCGGGCGGGGCGACCCTCTCGCTGCCGGACAGCCTCGGTGTTCCCGTGTCGCTCGCGAGCCTGACCATCACGCTGCCCTTCAACGATCTCGAGGCGGTGGCAGCGGTGATGGCGGCCCGAGGGCGCGACGTCGCGGCCATCATCGTGGAGCCCGTGGCTGGCAACATGGGGGTGGTGCCTCCGAGTCCGAGCTTTCTTTCCGGTCTTCGAGCCCTGTGCGACAGGTTCGGCGCGCTCCTGATCTTCGACGAGGTCATCACCGGCTTCCGGCTCGCCGCGGGCGGTGCTCAGGCGCTGTACGGCGTAAAGCCCGATCTCACCTGTCTCGGCAAAATCATCGGCGGCGGGCTTCCTGTCGGCGCCTACGGTGGAAGGCGCGAGCTCATGGCGCAGGTGGCGCCGCTCGGGGGCGTCTATCAGGCCGGGACGCTCTCGGGGAACCCGCTGGCCGTGGCCGCAGGGCTTGCCACGCTCAGGGCCCTCGAGGCTGCCGAGGCGTACCAGCGCCTCGACGATCTCGGAGGGGCGCTTCACGCCGGGCTCGAGGCAGCGGCACGGAAGGCCGGTGTGGCGCTCACGGTGAACCGGGTGGGCTCGATGCTGACCGCGTTTTTCGCCGAACGCGCCGTGACCGATTACGCTTCTGCAAAGCGCTCAGACACCCGGCGCTACGCGGCGTTCTTCCATGACATGCTCGACCGCGGGGTGTTCCTGCCCGCCTCCCAGTTCGAAGCGGTCTTCGTGTCGCTGGCGCACTCCGAGGCCGACGTCGAAGCGGCGGTTCGCGCCGCCGGCGAAGCGCTTCAGGCGCTCGGTCGCTGAGCGTCGCCGAGGGCCCAGCCACGAGGAACCCTATTGACTCGGGTTTTTGCGAGGTGGTAGGATTCACGGGGCTTTGCCCCTGGGAGGATTCTCTCAGCCCCTCCCGCTAGCTTTTTGCGTTCGCGTCTCCCGGTTTCGGTCAAGATCAAGAGCCGAGGAGCGTGCGAGGAACGATGTGGACGAAGGCGGGCGTGAGTGTTCTGGGACTCGTCCTGCTCGCCATCCTCCTCTTCCTCAGCTTTGCATCCGGGCGCCCGCAGGCCGGCGCCGCCGGGCCGGCTCAGCCGATCGCCTTCAGCCACGCGATCCACGCCGGGCAGTATCAGATCGACTGCCAGTACTGTCACTCGGACGCCCGACGCTCCGAGTACGCCGGCATCCCGTCGGTCACGCGGTGCATGGGGTGTCACAAGATCACCGCCGCGGACAGGCCGGAGATCAAGAAGCTCGCCGAGTATCTTGGAAAGCAGGAAGCGATTCCGTGGGTTCGCGTGTACAAGGTGCCGGAGTACGTCTACTTCCCACACAAACCCCACATCCGGGCCGACGTGGCCTGCCAGACCTGTCACGGTCCGGTGCAGACGATGGACGTCGTCGCGGCCCGGACCGGGCAGCGCCTGACCAATGATCTCCTGAACCTGATCGGGTTCGCGCCGGCGGCGCCGCCGTTGACGATGGGCTGGTGCATCGAATGCCACACGGCCCGGAAGGCCAGCCTCGAGTGTTCCACCTGCCACCACTAAGAATCCCGTGAGCAGAGAGCAGTCGTCGCGCGGGATGGATCGTCGGCAGTTCTTCAGGGTCGTCGCCACGACCACCGCCACTGCCGCTGCTGCCGGGTGCGGTCCTTCGACCGAACGACTTCTCCCGTACGTGGTCCCGCCGGAGAACCTGGTCCCCGGCGTCGCCTCCTGGTTCGCCACGGTCTGCCGCGAGTGCCCGGCCGGGTGCGGTGCCATCGCCCGGAACCGTGAAGGGCGCGTCGTCAAGCTGGACGGTAATCCCGACCACCCGATCAACGCGGGGACGCTCTGCATCCGGGGCCAAGCGGCGCTCCAGGGGCTCTACAACCCCGATCGCATCCGCGGCCCCCTTCTCCGTGATTCCTCCGGGACGCTCAAGCCCATCAAGTGGGAGGAGGTGGAGCAACTCCTCACTGAGAAGCTCGCAGCCCTGGTGAAGGCCAAGCAGGGGGGGCGGATCGCGCTCGTGAGTCAGCTCGAGGCGGGCAGCCTGGGCCGGCTCATGGACGAGTGGACGAAAGCTCTCGGCGTCCGCCCGCGCATCGCCTACGAACCCTTTGCGCATGAATCCCTCCGCGCGGCGAGCCGGATCGCCTTTGGCCGGGAGGCGATCCCGCAGTACGCGATCGAGGAGGCGACGGTCCTCCTCTCGTTCGGTGCCGACTTCCTCGAGACCTGGCTCTCCCCGGTCGGGTACGCGCGCGGGTACGCCCGGATGCACGCGTTCAAGCACGGCAGGGCCGGGACCTTCGTCCACATCGAGCCTCGCCTCTCGCTGACCGCGTCCAGCGCCGACGAGTGGGTCCGGAACGCCCCCGGAACCGAGGCGCTCCTGGCGCTGGCGCTGCTCCGCGTGATCGTCGACGAAGGGCTTCAGGCGCCCGGCGTGGATGTGGCGACGCTGAAGGCCGCGGTCAGGGAGGTCGATGTCGCCGCCGCGGCGGGGCAGTCCGGCGTTCCGGTGGAGACGGTCACGCGCCTCGCCCGCGACTTCGCCAGGGGAAAGCCCAGCGTGGCAATCGGAGGCGGGGTGGCGGTGTCGGGCGAAAACGCGACCGAGCTTCAGCTGGTCCTCCACCTGCTCAACTACGCGGTCGGCAACATCGGGAGGGCGGTCCGCTTCGGTCCCGATTCGGTCTTCGGCAGGGCGAGCGCTTACCGGGAGGTCCTGAGCCTCACGCAGGTGATGGAGAAGGGCGAGGTCGGGGTCCTGCTCCTCTACCGCGTGAATCCTCTCTTCACGCTGCCGGCCCGGGCGGGCTTTGCCGCCGCGCTCAAGAAGGTCCCGTTCGTGGTCAGCTTCTCCGACGTCCTCGACGAGACCACGACCCAGGCCCATCTCGTGCTCCCCGATCTCCACCCGCTTGAGTCCTGGGGCGACTTCTCGCCTCAGGACGGGGTGTACGGGCTCATGCAGCCGACGATGGGAGTCGTGCCGGGCTACGAGGCGCGGGCGGTCGGCGACGTCCTGCTCGCCGTTGGACGCGCCGTTCTCGGTAGCCCCGAGGGCAAGGGGCCGTTCCGCTGGGAGAGCTTCGAGAGCTATCTGAAAGACCGGTGGCGTGGGCTGGCGAAGGAGCTGGCTCCACGCACGCCGTTCGACGCCTTCTGGGAGGAATCCCTCCGGCGGGGCGGCGCCTGGAAGAGCGTGGCCCCGGTGGGCGTCAGGCTCCGCACGGAGGCCGCCAAGGTGGCGGGAGCCATACCGAAGCTCAAAGGAGACGGGCAGGGGTTCGTCCTGCTCGCCTACCCATCGGTCCGCTTCTACGACGGCCGGGGCGCGAATAAGCCGTGGCTCCAGGAAGCGCCGGACACCATGACCCAGGTGTCGTGGGACTCGTGGGTGGAGGTGCCCGCTCAGACTGCGGGAGCACTCGGTATCCGGCAAGGCGACGTTGTCACGCTGACGTCCCCCCACGGGTCCATCGAGCTGCCCGCGTACGTTTCTGAGAGCCTCCATCCGGGAACGGTCGCGGTTCCGATCGGGCAGGGTCACACGGCCTACGGGCGTTATGCCACGGACGGCATCCAGTTCCCGAGCGCCAACCCCGTCGCGGTGTTTGCCGGGGGCGGGTCGGAGACGGAAGCCGCAAGACCCCGCGGCGCGAACCCCATCGTGCTCCTCGGGGCCGAGCCCGAAGCGGCCTCGGGAGGGCTTCCCTGGCTCTCGGTGCGCGTGACGCTCGCCAAGACGGGGCGGCGCCGGCCCCTGGCCGTCGTGCAGGCCACGGCGAACCAGGATGATCGTGGGGTGGCCCAGCACGTCAGCCTCGCCGCGGCCCGGGAGCTCGAGCTCCGGGGCGCCGTGCCGGAGAAGGCCAGCCTCCCCAGCATGTACCCGGACCTCAAATACCCCGAGCACCGCTGGGGGATGGCGGTCGACGTCGACGCCTGCATCGGATGCCAGGCGTGCGTCGTCGCCTGCCAGGCCGAGAACAACGTCGCCGTGGTCGGCAAGGAACAGCTCGCCTACGGCCGCGGAATGCACTGGCTCCGCGTCGAGCGCTGGCAGGAGGGCAAGCCAAGCCACCCCGAGACGCTCTTCCTCCCCATGTTCTGCCAGCACTGCGAGATCGCTCCGTGCGAGCCAGTCTGCCCGGTGTTCGCCGCCTACCACACGAACGAGGGGCTGAACGCCCAGATCTACAACCGCTGCGTGGGGACCCGGTACTGCGGCAACAACTGCCCCTACCACGTCAGGCGCTTCAACTGGTTCTACAACCAGTTCCCGGAGCCGCTCCACCTCCAGCTCAACCCGGACGTCACCGTGCGCCAGCTCGGGATCATGGAGAAGTGCACGATGTGCATCCAGCGGATCATCGCCGGCAAGGACGCGGCCAAAGACGCAGGGCGCAAAGTGCGCGACGGCGACATCGTCACCGCGTGCCAGCAGACCTGCCCGACCCAGGCGATCGTGTTCGGCGACCTCAAGGAGCCGCAAAGCCGGGTCGCCAAGCTGGCGCGGTCGCCGCGCGGCTACCACGTGCTCGAGGAGCTGGGGACGCGCCCCGCCGTCACCTACCTCAAGAAGGTCACCCGAGAGCCCGGGAAGGGCCGCGCTCCGAAGACCCACTGATGAGCGACGCCAGTCAGCCCACCTACGCCGACGTCAACCGCGACGTCCTCCGCACCCTGGGGCCGCCGAGCAACGCCTACTACGGCGCGATGTCCCTGATCGGCTTCCTCCTGGCCACCTGTCTCTTCACGGCGTGGTCCTGGCAGGTCTATGTCGGCATCGGGGCGGCGGGAAAGCGCGTGCCGCAGATGTGGGCGCTCTACATCACGACCTTCGTGTTCTGGATCGGGATCGGCCACGCCGGGACGCTGATCTCCGCCATCCT
>JACQWB010000096.1 GCA_016209385.1 Candidatus Rokuibacteriota bacterium | reverse complement strand
GGCGCAGGCGATGAAGCTGCCTGCGCCGAAGCGCCTCGGCTCGAACTACCACGCCTGCGGCTCGTCGGCAGCCCCTCGGCTCGAACCACCATTCCTGGTGGAGATCTCGAGGGGGTCGTCGAGGCCCCCTCCGATTTGGCCTCGGTGGCTGTCGGAATAAGCACGTTCGAGCGCCGGCTCCGCCGCCGCAACCCATCCTGGTGGGAGGTCCGGAAGGGGGGCGTAGCCCCCCTACAGGTTCCCTAGAGGAGGCCGTAGTCCTTCAGACGCCGGTAGATCGTCCGCGGAGATACCCCGAGAGCGCGCGCGGTCTCTTCCTTGTCGTTGCCGTGGAGCTGAAGCGCCCGCAGGATCAGCTCCCGCTCCGCCTCCGCCAGCGTCGGGAGCTCCCCCGCCGCCGCCCCCACCCCCACCGGCCGCGCCGAGAGCGCCGGCAGGTCCGCCAGCGTCAGCTCCCCGCGCGCCCCCAAGGCGTACGCCCGCTCCAGCAGATTCTCCAGCTCCCGCACATTCCCCGGAAACCCGTACCCCATCAGCGCCCCCATCGCCTCCGGCCCTACCCCCGTCACCTCCCGCCCAAACCGCTCGTTGAACCGCCGGATGAAGTGGTTCACCAGCCCCGGGATGTCCCCCTTGCGCTCCCGGAGCGACGGCATCCCGATCCGCACCACGTTGAGCCGGTAGAAGAGGTCCTGGCGCAGACTGCCATCCTTGATCGCCTCCTCCAGCCGCCGGTTCGTCGCCGCGATCACCCGCACGTCCACCGTGTGCGTCTTCGGCGACCCCACCGGCCGGATCTCCTTCTCCTGCAGCACCCGCAAGAGCTTCACCTGCAGCGCCGGCGGGAGCTCCGCCACCTCGTCCAGGAAGATCGTGCCCCCGTTCGCCGACCTGAACAGCCCCAGAGTGTCCGCCACGGCCCCCGAGAAGGCCCCCCGCACGTGGCCGAAGAACTCCGACTCCAGCAGGTCGGCGGGAATGGCGCTGGAATTCACCGGGATGAAGGGCCCGTCCCTCCGCGCCGAGAGCCGGTGGATCGCCGCGGCCACCAGCTCCTTGCCGGTCCCGCTCTCCCCCTCGATCAGCACGGGCGAATCCGTCGCCGCCACCTTCGTCACGACCTCCTTGACCCGCTCCATCTGGGGCGAGGTCCCCACCAGCTCACTCACCGTCATCTGCTCCTCGAGCCGGCGGCGGAGCGAGCTGACCTGGCGGCGGAGGAAGCGCCGTTCCATCAGTCGGTTCATGAGGTGACGCAGGTCGTCCAGGATCAGCGGCTTATTCAGGTAGTCGTAAGCGCCTTCCTTCAACGCCTCGACAGCGGTACTGACGGTGGGATAGCCGGTCATCATCACGACCTCGATGGCTGAGTCGTGACGCTTGATCTCGCGCAGGAGCTCGAGCCCGTCCATTCCGGGCATCCGGATATCGACGAGGGCGGCGTCGAAAAGCTGGCGCTTGATCAGCTCGATGGCATTGGCCCCGGTGCCTGCCGTGACAACCTGGTACCCCCAGTCGGCCAGGGCGTCCGTCAAGACCTCTTTCAAACGCTCCTCGTCGTCTACGACGAGTACCTTGGGCCGGTCTACCGTCATGTTAAGATGGGAGTATATCGTATCAGTGTCAAACTGACAAACAATGGTGGGTTGGCTTGCTAAAGGGGGAGGCACTATGCTAGCGTAATTTCCGTTTGGGGCACCCTACCGAAGGAGACTGACACGCATGGCCGAAGACACCCTCTCCCTCTCCGAAGCCACGTTTGATCAGGAGGTTTCCCAGCATCCAGGGCTGCTGATGGTGGACTTCTGGGCGGAGTGGTGCGCGCCCTGCAAGATGCTGGCTCCGGTTCTGGACGAGCTGGTCCGCGAGTCGGCCGGCAGGGTCACCCTGGCCAAGGTGAATGTGGACGAGAACCCGGGACTGGCGGCCCGGTACGGGATCCGCTCGATCCCAACCGTCCTGTTCATCAAGGACGGCAAGGTGCTCGATCAGGTCATCGGAGCGGTCCCCCGGGCCCAGATCAGAAAGAAGCTCGACGCGCTAGCCTGAGGCTGGCCAGAAACGCTCCATGAAAGCTGCTGCGCTTCGCGTCCCTCCCCTCTCGCCGCCCCGGGAAGAGTTTCGAGCCCTGGCCCAGCGCGGGAACCTGATCCCGGTCTTCACCGAGCTTCCGGCCGATCTGGACACGCCACTCTCCGCCTTCCTCAGGCTCAGGCCCGGGCCCTACGCCTTCCTCCTGGAATCCGTCGAGGGCGGGGAGAAGTGGGCGCGCTACTCGTTCCTGGGTTCGGACCCGCTCATGGTGCTCACGGCCAAGGCCGGCCGGAGCACGCTCAGGGGCCCCGACGGCAAGAGCGAGCGCCTTCCCTCGGGCAACCCCCTCCGGGCGCTCAGGAGCCTGATGGGCCGTTTCCATCCGGTATCCGTCCCCGGGCTGCCCCGCTTTCAGGGCGGGGCGGTCGGCTACGTGGCCTACGACGTGGTGAGGTACCTGGAGCGGTTGCCCGCGACGCTCCCGGACGATCTCGACCTTCCGGAGGCTGTCTTCCTCCTCACCGACAGCCTCCTGGTCTTCGACAACCTTCGCCACCGGCTCCTGGTGATCGCCAACGCTCACGTGGACCGGACCGACCCGGCCTCGCTCGACCGCGCGTACGATTCAGCGGCGGTGAAGATCGGCATGCTCCTGGCCAAGCTGGGCCGCCCCGCGCGCACGCCGCCACCGCTCGCTCTCCCTTCCGTCGAGCCGCTCGTGGCGCTCGGCGAGGAGGGGTTCGGCTCGTCGATGGACCAGGCGACGTTCATGGAACGAGTCAGGCGAGCCAAGGAATACATCGCGGCCGGCGATGCCTATCAGATCGTGCTCTCGCGGCGGCTCGACACGAAGGTGACGGCCGACCCGTTCCGGATCTACCGGGCGCTCCGGACCATCAACCCCTCTCCGTACCTCTTCCTCCTGCGCCTCGGCAAGACGTCCATCATCGGCTCGTCGCCCGAGGTCCTCGTCCGTGCCGAGGACGGAACCGTGGAGGAGCGCCCCATCGCCGGCACCCGCCCGCGCGGCCCGACCGAGGCGGAGGACGCCCAGATCGAAGCCGAGTTCCGGGCCGACATCAAGGAGCGTGCCGAACACCTCATGCTCGTGGATCTCGGCCGCAACGACGTGGGGCGGGTCTCCGAGCTCGGTTCGGTGGAGGTCAGCGAGTTCATGGTCGTCGAGCGCTACTCCCACGTCATGCACCTGGTGAGCCACGTGCGCGGCCGCCTCGCGTCGGAGCGCGACGCCTTCGATGTGCTGGAGGCCTGCTTCCCGGCGGGGACCGTGACGGGCGCCCCCAAGATCCGGGCCATGGAGATCATCGAGGAGCTGGAGCCGGTCCGGCGCGGCCCGTACGCGGGCGCGGTCGGCTACGTCTCCTACTCGGGGACCCTCGACTCGTGCATCACCATCCGCACGATCGTTTGCCGCGGCGACCGTGCCTCGGTCCAAGTCGGGGCGGGGATCGTCGCCGACTCCGACCCGAAAGCCGAGTGGCTCGAGACCTGCTCCAAGGCGCGAGGGCTCGTGCTCGCGCTTCGCTTCGCCGAATCCAGCCCGGCCTGATCCGGACCACCCACATGATCCTGGTCATCGACAACTACGACAGCTTCACCTACAACCTGGTGCAGTACCTGGGCGAGCTCGGCGCCGAGCTGCGCGTCGTCCGCAACGACGCCATCTCGCTCGACGCGATCGCCGCGCTCGCCCCCGAGCGCATCGTGATCTCCCCGGGGCCCGGGACGCCCGACGACGCCGGCGTCTCGCTGGAGCTGATCCGCAGCTTCCACGCGACGATTCCGATCCTCGGCGTGTGCCTCGGCCACCAGGCCATCGGCCAGGCGTTCGGCGGGCGCGTGAGCCGGGCCCGGCGGCAGATGCACGGAAAGATCTCGGAGATCAGCCACGACGGAAAGGGGGTGTTCCAGGGGCTCCCCTCGCCGTTCGGGGCGACCCGGTATCACTCTCTGGCGGTGCTCGACGAGGGGTTCCCGGCGGCGCTGGAGGTCTCGGCACGCGCCGAGGACGGGGAGATCATGGGGCTCCGCCATCGCAGGTACCGGGTGGAAGGCGTCCAGTTCCACCCCGAATCCATCCTCACAGTCCAGGGCAAGGCCCTCCTCCGGAACTTCCTCGCGCTCGGTGCCGCCGGAGCGGGATGAGAGTCTCCGAGCTCGGGGAACGCGGGTTGATCCTCCGGATCCGACGCGCTGTCGGATCCGGCGCCCCGGGCGTCGCGGTCGGGATCGGAGACGACTCCGCTGTGCTCGAGCCGTCCCGGGGCACGCGACTCCTGGCCACCACCGACCTCCTGCTGGAGGACATCCACTTCCGCCGCCGCTACGCCGAGCCTGCCGACATCGGCTGGAAGGCCCTGGCCGTGAACCTCTCGGACATTGCTGCGATTGGCGGGACCCCGCGGTTTGCGCTGGTCGCCCTGGCCTGCCCCGCCGGCACGGAGGTAGATGATATCGACGCGTTCTATGAAGGAATGCGTCTCGCGGCAGCCCCCCACGGCGTGGTCATCGTGGGTGGCGACACCTCGGCCTCGCCCGACCGGTGGATCGTGAACGTGACGCTCCTCGGGGAGCTGGAGGGAGCACCAAAGCTCCGCTCCGGGGCCCGGCCAGGCGACCTCCTCGCCGTCACGGGAGCGCTGGGCGAGTCCGCCACGGGGCTGGCGCTGCTGGAAGCGACGACCGCCGGAGCCGCGGCACCGGCGCTCGACAGAGTCGAGCAACCCCTCCGGGACAAAGTGAGCCAGGCCCACCTCCGCCCGGTGGCCCGGGTTGCCGAGGGCCGCTGGCTCGGCGCATCCCCTGCCGTCAACGCCCTGATCGACCTCTCGGACGGCCTCGCCGCCGATCTCGGCCACCTCACCTCCGAGAGTAGCGCGGGCGCCCGGGTCTACCTGGAGAAGCTTCCGATCTCGGAGGCGGTCTGGAGCGTGGCGGCCGCGCTCGCACGAGACCCGTTCGAGCTGGCCGTCGCGGGCGGAGAGGACTACGAGCTCCTCCTGGCGGCGGACCCCTCGGCCTTCCCGGCGCTTGCCGCCGGGCTCGAGGCGGCCACGGGAACGCCGCTCGTGGCGATCGGCGAGATCGTGGAGGCGGAGGCCGGCGTGGCATTCCTGAACAGCCGAGGTGAGCCCGTGCCCGTCGGGCTCGGGTTCGAGCACTTCTCCTCCGCGCGGAGCCGGTGACAGCGATGGAGGCCTGGGTCGGCTGGGGGCTTCTCGGTCTGATACTGCTCCTGGGTTGCTCGGCTCTCCTCAACGGCGCCGAGGCCGCATTCTTCTCGCTGGGACGCCTGCGGCTCCGGCGCCTGGCCGACACCGAGGACACTCTGAAAGCGGCGACACCGTTGATCGCGCGCCCCCACGATCTCCTCGTTACCCTCCTGGTCGGGATCACCCTGATCGACATCGGCGCCTCCGCCATCGCCGCCTCCGTGGCGGAGCAGCTCCTGGGCCGCTGGGGCCTATCCGTGGCCATCGGCGCGATGATCTTCTTTACCACGGTCTTCACCGAGGTGCTGCCGATGTCGCTGGCCCTGGAGCGCGCCGAGCGGTTCGCCGTCTGGGTGAGCCGTCCCGTGTCCTGGCTCTCCGTCCTGCTGGCGCCGGCGCGCAGCCTGCTCGTTGGCCTGACCGCCGTCACGCTCAAGGCCCTCGGCTCGCCGGAGCAGCGCGAGCCCCTCATCACCGAGGAGGAGCTCCGCACGCTGGTGGATGTGGGCGCCCGCGAGGGCGTGGTCGAACGCACCGAGCGCGAGATGATTCACAAGGTGTTTGAGCTGGAGGACACCCTGGTCCGCGAGGTCATGGTGCCGCGGCCCGACATGTTCTGCCTCGACATCTCCACGCCCCCCGCCCGGGTCCTCGAGGCGCTCCGGGAGCAACTCCACTCGCGCGTGCCGGTCTACGAGGGGAGCGTTGACCGGATCGTCGGGATCCTCTACACGAAGGAGCTCCTCCCCTACGTGCGGAGCGGCGCGCCAGACCTCGATCTCAGGGCCCACCTCCACCCGCCCTACTTCGTCCCCGAGTCCAAGCGCGTGCACGCCCTCCTCAAGGAGTTCCAGGCGAAGAAGCTCCACATAGCGATCGTCGTGGACGAGTACGGCGGCACGGCGGGGCTGGTCGCGCTGGAGGATCTCCTCGAGGAGCTGGTCGGCGAAATTTCCGACGAGTTCGATGTCGAGGAGCGGCTCATCCAGCCGATCGACGCGCGGACCTATCGGGTGTCCGGGAAACTCCCGATCGACGAGCTGAATGCCGCGACCGGGCTCGTGCTGTCGAGCGAGGCCTACGACACTGTCGGCGGGTGGGTGCTCGACCTCTTCGGCCGAATCCCTCACCGCAGCGAGCGGATCGAGACCCCGGAGGTGACGGTGGTGGTGGAGAAGGTGCAGCGCACCCGGATCGTCGAGGTGCTCGTCACGCTCAGGACGGGCGCACCCGACAAGGCGGCGGCATGATCTCCTTCTGGGTCATCCTGGGCTGCCTCATGGCGACCGCCTTCTTTTCCGCGGCGGAGATGGCATTCGTGGCCGCGAATCGGGCCAGGCTGCGCCACCTGGCCGAAGAGGGCCACACCGTGGCGGCACGCTACCTGGAGGCCTTCTCCCGCCCGGAACAGCTTCTCTCCGCGGCCAAGATGGGGGTCCCCATCACCCACATCATCGCCGCCTCGGTCGCCACCTGGGCGCTCCTCCCCCTGCTGGGACCGGCCGCCGCCCTCGTCGCGACCCTGGTCCTGACCCCGACGATGCTCGTGCTTGGAGAGGTCATCCCCAAGGCGATCGCCCAGCAGTGGGCGACCGCACTCATCCTCCGACTCTTCCGCCCGCTCAGCTGGGCGGCCTGGCTCCTGACGCCCCTGACATGGACGGCGAGCAAGATCGTCGAGGGCATCCTGCGGCTCCTCGGCCGGCCCCGGGCGCACACGCGGCACTTCGTGTCCCGGGAGGGGCTCAAGCTCGTGCTCCAGATGGAGCCTGAGGAATCGGACGTGACCACCCAGGAAGCGGAAATGATCGACAAGATTTTCGAGTTGGGGGAGACCAGGGTGCGCGAAGTGATGGTGCCGCTCATGGACATGGCGGCGCTTCCCGAGACCGCCACGCCGGACGAGGCGCTCGCGCTGATCCAGGAGCGGGGCTTCTCCCGCCTGCCGGTCTTCAGGGACCGCGAGCTCAACGTGGTGGGGGTCGTGACCGCCATGGATCTCCTGAGGCGTGGCGCCGCCGGGCAGACCCTGAAGGCGCTGATGCGCCCGGCGACCTACGTCCCTGAGACCAAGCGCATCGACGACCTCCTGCGCGAGATGCAGAAGGCGCGGATTCAGCTGGCGGTGGTGGTGGACGAGTACGGCGGCGCGGTGGGCATCGTCACGCTTGAGGATATCCTGGAGGAGATCGTCGGCGAGATCCAGGACGAGCACGACCGGGTGCCGGAGACCATCGAGCGCCTGCCCGACGGCAGCTACCGGGTTGCCGGGCGCGTCCAGATCGACGAGCTGAACGAGACCCTGGAGTGGGACCTGCCCAAGGCCGACTACGAAACGTTGGCCGGGCTCATCCTGGCCACGCTCCACCGAATCCCGCGGGTCGGCGAGCAGTTCAGGATCGGCCGCTACCACGTGACGGTGCTGGACGCCGACGAGCGCCGGGTCATCGCCGTCAAGATCGCTGCCGCGCGCACCGAACTCGCACACCCCCAGCGAAAGGAGGCACCCTGATGGGCAGCACGATCCAGTACCAGCGCAACGGTCAGAAAGTCAGTGCTTACCTGAGCACGCCTCCGGGCGCCGGGCCGTTCCCCGCCGTGATCGTCATCCAGGAGTGGTGGGGCCTCAACGCCCACATCCGGGAGGTCGCGGACCGGTACGCCAAAGAGGGCTACGTGGCGCTCGCCCCCGACCTCTACCACGGCAAGGTGACTGACGACCCCAACGAGGCGGGCAAGCTCATGGGCGCCCTCAACCGCGACGAGGCGATCAAGGACCTGATCGGCGGGATCCAGCACCTCAAGGGCCAGAAGAATGTTCGGACGGACCGGATCGGGGTCACGGGCTTCTGCATGGGAGGCTCCTTCGCGCTGCTCCTGCCGTGCAAGACGAAGGAGGTCAAGGCGGCGGCGCCGTACTACGGGGAGGTCCCCGACGCGGCCACGCTCCAGGCCCTCGCCTGCCCGGTGCTCTACATCTACGGGGACGCCGACTTCTGGATCACGCGGGACGACGTGCGCCGGCTGGAGGAGGCGCTCAAGAAGTACAACAAGCCCGGCGAGGTGAAGATCTACCCGGGCGCGCCCCACGCCTTCTTCAACGACTCGCGCAAGGACGTCTATCGCGCAACCGAAGCCCAGGATGCCTGGCGCCGCACTCTAGACTTCTTCGCCAAGCATCTGAAAGGCTGACTTCGCGCGCGCACCCGCTGCGCGGGTACCCGGCCCGCGCAAGCTCCCGCGGGAGGTTCGGAGGGGGCCGTCGAGGCCCCCGCCGAGTAGAAGCCCAGGATGCCTGGCGCCGCACTCTTGATCCGCGCTGTAGCATCGGCTCCTGACGGGCCATGAGCCTGACGCCGGCGCGCGTCGAGGCGGACAAGTGATGGTGGCTCAGCCGCTGGCTCGCGGTGCCCACCTGGTCGGCAGCGTGCCGCTGGCCAGCGCGGAGGTCGTCTTTCGCACTGTCGCCGCCGAGATCGGCGACCGGCTCCGGCGCATCCCCGACGGCGAGACCGGCCCGCGTTCCGACTGGATCGTGTGGCAGCTCCCCGTCTTCACGTCCCAGCCCGAGCTCGAGGTCGTGCCGCCCGGAGCAAACAGCTGGCGCCCGTTGCCGCGCGTCCGCCTCGCCGAGGGCGCGCGTCCGGAAAGCGTCACCTTCACGGCCCTGGGGTACGCCGAGGCGGCCATCGCCTCCTACCGCGTCTTCGCCCGGCTGAAGCGCGACGGGCTGGTGCCGGTCGCGTGCCGCTTCCAGGTGTGCCTGCCCACGCCGCTGGCCCCGATCAGCGCCTTCGTGGTGCCCGAACACCAGGGGCTCCTGGAGCAGGCCTACGAAGACCAGTTGCTCGGCGAGCTGCGCGTCATCCTCCAGGGCGTGCCGCACGACCAGCTGGCGATCCAGTGGGACACCAACTTCGAGTTCGGGATGCTGGAAGGCGTCTTCCCGGTCTGGTTCGACGACGCCAAGGGCGGCATCCTGGAGCGCCTGCTGCGGCTGTCCCGCCAGGTGCCGCCTGACGTCGAGCTGGGCTACCACTTCTGCTACGGCGACGTCCAGCACCGGCACTTCAAGGAGCCGGCCGACGCCGGCAAGCTGGTCGACGTCGCCAGCGCGCTGACGGCAAGCCTCGGCCGCCCCCTCAACTGGATCCACCTCCCGGTCCCGCGCGCCCGCGTGGACGACGCCTACTACGCGCCGCTGGAAGCCCTACGCCTGCGCCCCGAGACCGAGCTCTACCTGGGCCTCGTCCACCACACCGACGGCGTCGAGGGCACGGCCCGCCGCATGGAGGTCGCGCGCCGCTTCGTCTCCGGCTTCGGCATCGCCACCGAGTGCGGCTGGGGCCGGCGCGCTCCGGCCACCATCCCCGAGCTGCTGCGCATCCATCGCGAGCTGAGCGGACCGATCCAGCAGCGCGGCGGGCCACGGCGCCGCTTCCAGTGGCCACCCGGCTTCGCGCGCGTCCCGGACGAGGACTGGACGCGTCAGCCGGTGGACACCTTCGGGCTCCAGTACGACACCGTCGAGAACCACGGCTGGTATCAGAACCTCGACCCGACGGTGGAGGACCTGGCCCGGCACCTGGCGGAAGGCGAGGGCCTGATCGACTACTCGGGTGGCACCGGGATCCTCCTCGACCGGCTCAAGCTACGGATCTTCGACCGCCAGGTGGGGATGCTGATCGTCGACAGCTCGCCCAAGTTCCTCCGCGTTGCGCTGGACAAGTTCGCCGATGACGAGCGCGTCGCGTTCCGCCTGCTACGCTGGCTCAAGGAGGAGAAGCGGCTCGAGCTCCTCGAGGAAGTGCTCGGCCCCGAGCTGCTGGCGCGTCGGGTCGACGCCATCGCCTCCACCAACGCGATCCACCTCTACCTGGACCTCCCCGAGACGCTCGCCTCCTGGGCCCGGGTGCTGCGGGCGGGAGGGCGGGTCTTCGTGCAGTCGGGCAACATCCGCAACCCGGAGGCCCGCCCGAGCGACTGGATCCTGGACGAGACCGTGTGGGCGATCCACGAGGTCGCCACCGGACTGGTCCGCAACGACCCTCGCTACGCCGCCTACCGGCCACTGCTGGACGACGAGACCCGGATGCAAGCGCACCTGGCCCACCGCGACCGGGTCTTCCTCCCGGTGCGGCCGCTCGACTACTACCTGCGCTGCCTCGAGGGCGCCGGATTCCGCGTCGAGGAGGTGACCGCCCGCACTATCGAGGCCCGGGTCGACGACTGGTTCGAGTTCCTGAGCGCCTATCACGAGGCGGTGTTGGGCTGGGTGGGCGGCTCGGTCAAGGTCGACGGCAAGGCCCCCGGCCAGGACGCCGTGCGCGACCGGCTGGCGCTGATCCGCCACGCCATGGACACGCTCTTCGGCGGCCGGCAGGCGTTCCGGTGCTGCTGGACCTACATCAACTGCGTCAGGCCGTGAGGAGCTGGCGCGCGCGCCTCCGCGCCGCGCTCGTCGGAGGTGATCCGGGCCAGACGCTACGAGCCTGCTGCCGCCGCGGCCTTCTGCTTCTTGCCTCTGCGCCCCTTCGCGGCCTCGGCGGCTTTCGTCTTCTCCTTGTCCTTCTTGTCCGGAGGGCGGTCCACGAGCTCCAGCAGCACCATCGGGGCGTTGTCCCCCGCCCGGTGCCCCGCTTTCACGATCCGCGTGTAGCCGCCGTGACGCTCGGCGTAGCGGGCCGCCACCGTGTCGAACAGCTTCTTCACCACGGTCTCGTCCGGCACCAGGCGCAGCGCCTGACGGCGGGCGTGGAGGCTCTCCCGCTTGGCCAGCGTGATCATCCCATCGGCCAGGCCCCGGACCGCTTTGGCCTTGGCCTCGGTGGTCGTGATCCGCTCGTGGCGGAACAGGGCGGTCAGGAGGTTCCGGAACAGGGCCCAGCGATGGGCGGTCACGCGTCCCAGCTTCTTGCCCGCCCTGCCGTGCCTCACCGGACACCTCCACGCCCGGCAGCGGCCAGCACCGCCGGATCGATCCGCATCCCCAGCGATAACCCCAGGCCCGCCAGCACGCTCTTGATCTCCTCGAGCGACTTTTCGCCGAGGTTCTTCACCTTCTCGATCTCGGCCTCGGTCTTCTGCACGAGATCCGCCACCGTGAGGATGTTGGCGTTCTTCAGCGCGTTGACGGCCCGAGTCGGGAGCGTCAACTCCTCCAGGCTCTTGGCGAGCGCTTCCTGCAGGAAGTCCACGCCTTCCTCCGCCACCTCCTCGGCGGGCGACACCTCCGGCGCCAGGAGCGCGAAGTGCTCTTGCAGCTGGGTGGCGGACTGGTTCAGGGCCTCGTCGGGCGTGACCGCACCGTTCGTCCAGATCTCGAGCACGAGCTTCTCGTAGTCGGTCACCTTGCCGAGCCGCGACATCTCCACGTTGTACGCCACTCGCTGAATGGGGCAGTAACTCGCGTCGAGGGGCAGCGCGCCCGGCGGCACGACTCCCTCGGAATGCCTGTCGGCGGCCACGTACCCCCGCCCGATGTGGATCCCCACCTCCATGCTGAGGTGGCCGCCCTTTTCCACCGACGCCAGGTGAAGCTCAGGATTGAGAACAGTGACCCTGGGGTCGGCGAAATCGGCCCCGGTAACCTCTTTGGGTCCTTTGATGTCCAGCCTGGCTGTCAGCGGTTCGCCGCCGGGCACGTGCACGGCCAGCTTCCGCACGTTCAGGAGGATGTCGGTCATGTCCTCCTTGACCCCTGGGCTGTGGGCGAGCTGGTCCTTCATCCCCCCGACCCTCACCCAGACGATGGCCGCCCCGGGGATGATGGCGAGCAGAGTGCGCCGGAGCGAGTTCCCGACGGTGAGCGCGTACCCCTTTTCGAAGGGCTCTGCCACGAGGCGCCCGTACTGGCTGGTGAGAATTTCCCACTCGATCGTCTTCGGCTTCTGAAACGGAATCCTCGGCATCGGACCCCATCCTCACTTCGAGTAGAGCTCGACGATGAGCTGCTCCTCCACCGGGATCTGAATGTCCTCGCGGAGCGGGAGCCCCCGCACGATCCCCTTCGTCTCCGCCGAGACCGCCTCGAGCCACGGGGGAATCTGCCCCCGCCCTGCGTTGAGGTTGTCGGTGACGCGCGCGGCCAGCTTGGAGGTTGGCTTGAGCTGGACCACGTCGCCGACCTTCACGAGGTAGGAGGGGATCATCACCTTGCGGCCGTTCACCCGGAAGTGCCCGTGCGCGACCATCTGGCGGGCCTCGCGGCGGGAGGCGGCGAAGCCGAGGCGGAACACGACGTTGTCCAGGCGGCGCTCGAGGAACTTCAGGAGGTTCTCACCGGTGATCCCCTTCTCGCGCTCCGCCCACGCGAAGTACTTCCTGAATTGCGTTTCCAGGATCCCGTAGATCTGTTTCGCCTTCTGCTTCTCGCGGAGCCGCACCCCGAAGGGGGTCAGCTTGCCGCGGTTCAGGCCGTGCTGTCCCGGCGGGTAATTCCGCCGCTCGATCGCGCACTTCTCGGTGAAGCAGCGGGCTCCCTTGAGGAAGAGCTTGATTCCCTCTCGCCGGCAGTGCCGGCAGGCCGCGTCTCTATATCTCGCCAACGTATTCCCTCCCTACACTCTCCGCCGCTTTGGCGGGCGGCACCCGTCGTGGGGGATCGGGGTGACGTCACGGATCGCCGTGATCTCCAGGCCGACGGCCTGGAGCGACCGGATGGCCGCCTCCCGACCCGCGCCCGGCCCTTTCACGCAGACCTCCAACTGTTTCAGCCCGAGGTCCATGGCCTTCCGGGCCGCGCTCTCGGCCGCAGTCTGAGCCGCGAACGGCGTGCTCTTCCGCGAGCCCTTGAACCCGACGCTGCCCGCGCTGGCCCAGGTCACCACGTTGCCCATCTTGTCGGTGATGGTCACGATCGTGTTGTTGAACGTGGCCTGGATGTAGGCGACACCGGTCCGGACTTCCCGGCGCTCCCGTTTCCGCGCGCCCTTCTTCCGGGGTGTTGGCTTCGGTGCGGCTTCGGCCATGGGTTAGCCTCCCGCCTTCTTCGCCGCCGCCACCGGCTTCTTCTTCACCATCACGCCGCGCCGCGGGCCCTTGCGCGTCCGCGCGTTGGTGTGGGTCCGCTGGCCGCGGACGGGCAGGCCGCGCCGATGCCGGATCCCGCGGTAACAGCCGATGTCCATCAGCCGCTTGATGTTCATCGAGACGTCGCGCCGGAGATCGCCTTCCACCTTTAGCTCGCGCTCAATGATCTCGCGGACCCGGGCCACTTCCTCCTCGGTCCAATCCTTGACCCGGCGGTTCGGATCCACCCCGGAGTGGGCGAAGATCTTTCTCGCGAGCAAGCGACCGATCCCGTAGATGTAGGTAATCGCCACCTCTCCGCGCTTGTCCCGCGGGAGGTCCACCCCTGCAATTCTCGCCATGCCTGTCTCCCTCCTCCTGCTCGAGCGCCGACCCCGCCGAGCGCGGGCTTTGCCCGCGCAACCCCTTCTGGGGGAGGTTTCGGAGGGGGCCCGGGTACCCGCGCCGAAGGCGTGGGTGTCCCCCTCCGACTTTCATCCCTGGCGCTGCTTGTGGCGCGGGTTCGAGCAGATCACCCGGACGACGCCTCCGCGCCGGACGATCTTGCACTTCTCGCACCGCACCTTGATCGACGGCTTCACTTTCATGTATTCACTCGCACCGCTCTACTCACTAACCACCGCTTGCCTCTTTCCAGCGCGGGCTTCGCCCGCGCAACCAACTCGGGCCTCGCCTCGTTCTTATCTACTCGGGTCTCGCCTCGTCGCTGGCCTCGCCTGCGGCTCGTCGGCAGCCCCTCGGCTCGAACTGCCACTCGGGCCTCGCGCGGCGCGACCCGCCCGACCCAGCTTCGCTGGGTGCCCGGGGTGCCGGCTGCCTCGCGGCATGGCCGAACCCGCCACGCTCGAACCACCATCTGGGGAGGCTTCGGAGGGGGCCCCTCCCCGCGCCTTCGCGCCGGGGGCCCGGCCCACTCCGACTATTTAAACCTATACGTGATCCGGCCGCGCGTCAGGTCGTACGGGCTCAGCTCTACCTTCACCCGATCACCCGGCAGGATCCGGATGAAGTTCATCCGCATTTTGCCCGACACGTGGGCCAGGACCTTGTGGCCGTTGTCCAGTTCCACCCGGAACATGGCGTTGGGCAGAGGCTCGACCACGGTCCCCTCGACTTCGATCGCATCTTCCTTCGGCATGCCCCTCCCCTACGCGGCGCTCCCGCCGTCCAGGCGGGTCAGGACCTCGGGTTCGTCCTCCGTGACGGCCACCGTGTGCTCAAAGTGGGCCGCCAGGCTCCCGTCCTCGGTCACCGCGGTCCAGCGGTCCTCGAGGATCCGAACCTCCGCGCTTCCCGCGGTCACCATGGGCTCGATGGCCAGTACCACGCCCGGCTTGAGCAATGGTCCCCGGCCCGGTTCACCAAAATTCGGCACCTGAGGATCCTCGTGGAGCGCGCGACCGATACCGTGGCCCACGAACGTCCGCACCACCGAAAAGCCGTGGCGCTCCACGTGCGCCTGCACGGCGTGAGACACATCCCCCAGGCGTTTCCCCGGGCGACACTGGCCGATGGCCAGGTCCAGGCTCTCCCGGGTGACGTCCAGAAGCTCCTGCACTCGCGGCGGCACTTCGCCGATGGCCAGGGTGAAGGCGCAGTCCGCGTAGTAGCCATCGACGATGCAGCCGAGATCGAGACTGACGATGTCGCCCTCCTTCACCCGCCGGTGCGCCGAGGGGATCCCGTGCACCACCTCGTCGTTGAGCGAAGTGCAGACCGTGGCCGGGAAACCCCGGTACCCCTTGAACGCCGGCCTCGCGCCACGCGCGAGGATCAACGCCTCCACCTCCCGGTCGATCTCGAGCGTCGAGACGCCGGGCTTGACGAGGTCCCGGAGCCGTCCCATGGCCTGCGCAAGAATCTGGCCGCCGGCGCGCATCAGCGCGATCTCGCGTGCCGACTTCAGAATGATCATCTCACGCCTGCCCCGCTCGCTTCGAGCGGGCACCCGCTCCGCGGGTACCCGGCCCGCGCAACCTCCGGGGGGAGGTTCGCACGGGGCGTGTACCGGCGCCCGCAGGGCGTGGGTGCGCCCCCTTCGGAGGAACGCCCGAGGGAAGCGCGGCGCGAACCGCGGCGCCGACGGACTCGATGGACCCCTCCCCAGCGACCACGGCCAGGAGCGAGCGCCGCCGGTAGTATTCGAGGAGCGGCGCCGTCTGCTCGCGGTACACGGCCAGCCGCCGGCGCACCGCCTGCTCACTGTCATCCTCGCGCTGGTACAGCTCGCCACCGCACCGGTCGCAGGCCCCGGCCTTCCGGGGCGGAGCGGAGACCAGATGGAACGTCTCTCCACACTGCCGGCACACCCGCCGCCCCGTGAGCCGGCGGAGCAGCTCAGCCTCGGAGACATCGAAGAAGATCACGCGGTCGAGCGCGAGACCGAGCGTCTCGAGGAGCCGGTCAAGGGCCTCGGCCTGGGCCACCGTGCGCGGGAAGCCGTCCAGCAGGAACCCCTTCCCCGCCTCGGCCTGGTCGAGCCGCTCGGCCACCAGCCCGATCACCACGTCGTCCGGAACCAGCACCCCCTGGTCCATGTGCCGCTTGGCCTCGAGTCCGAGCCGGGTGCCGCTCGCGGCCGCTTCCCTGAGGATGTCGCCGGTCGCGATCTGAGGGACGCCCCGCTCGGCGGCGAGCTGTCGCGCCTGGGTCCCCTTCCCCGCGCCGGGCGGGCCGAGAAAGACCGCACGCACCCTCAGGCCCGCACTTTGGCCTTCTTCCGCAGAAAGCCTTCGTAGTGGCGCATCAGGAGGTGGGACTCCATCTGCCGGACCGTGTCGAGGGCCACGCCGACGACGATGAGGAGGCTCGTACCCCCGAAGTAGAAGGGGACGTTGAACCAGAGGATCAGGAAGTCGGGCAGGATCGAAATCAGCGCCAGGAAGATCGCGCCCGGCAGCGTGATCCGGGTCAGCGTCCGGTCGATGTACTCGGCCGTCTTCCGCCCGGGGCGCACCCCGGGGATGAACCCGCCGTACTTCTTCATGT
>JACQWB010000095.1 GCA_016209385.1 Candidatus Rokuibacteriota bacterium | reverse complement strand
GCATCGAGCGCAGGCTTCGCCTGCGCAATCTAATTCTGGGGGTGGCTCGGAGGGGGCCCCTCCCCACGCCTTCGGCGTCGGGGGCCCGGCCCCCTCCGATGCTCGAGCGCAGGCTTCGCCAGCGCAAGCTGTTTTGGGGAGGAGGCTTCGGAAGGGGGGCAACGCCCCCCTCCAACCTTTCGCATCGAGCGCAGGCTTCGCCTGCGCAATCTAATTCTGGGGGTGGCTCGGAGGGGGCCGTCGCGGCCCCCTCCGATTCCTATGCCGGGGCAGGCGCTTCCTGGAAGCTCGGGCGGGTGTGAAGGATCCTGGCGATCTCCTCGCCGTCCAGCGACTCGCGCTCCAGGAGGGCCCGCGCCAGCGCGTGGAGCTTTTCCAGGTTCTCCGCGACGATCTGCCGAGCCTTAGCCGCGCACTCCGTGACGATCCGCTTCACCTCGTTGTCGATCAGGATCGCCGTCTCGTCGCTGTAGTCCTGATGACGCGCGAACTCCCGGCCCAGGAAGATATGCTCCTCCTTCTTCCCGAAGGTCAGCGGTCCCAGCTTTTCGGACATGCCCCACTCGCAGACCATTTTGCGGGCCATCTCCGTGGCCTTTTCGAGATCGTCGCCCGCCCCCGTGGTCTGCTGCTGGAGAACGATCTCCTCAGCCGCCCGGCCGCCCAGGAGGATCGTGATCCGGTTCACCAGGTAGTCTTTCGAGTAGTTGTACTTGTCGTCGAGGGGGAGCTGTTGAGTCAGCCCGAGGGCCCGGCCGCGCGGGATGATCGTGACCTTGTGGATCGGATCGGTACCCGGAAGGAAGTCGGCCACCAGCGCGTGCCCGCCCTCGTGATAGGCGATCGTCCGCTTCTCCTCGTCGCTGATGATCATCGAGCGCCGCTCGACACCCATCAGGACCTTGTCCTTGGCGTTCTCGAAGTCGATCATCTCCACGTACTTCTTGTTCTGACGTGCGGCGAGGAGGGCTGCCTCGTTGACCAGGTTCGCCAGGTCGGCGCCCGAGAAGCCCGGCGTCCCGCGCGCGAGGACCTTGAGGTCCACGTCCGGAGCCAGCTGGACCCGGCGCGCGTGAACGCGCAGGATCTCCTCCCGCCCCCTGACGTCGGGCCGCGGCACCACCACCTGCCGGTCGAAGCGGCCGGGACGCAGGAGGGCCGGGTCGAGCACATCGGGCCGGTTCGTGGCCGCGATCAGGATCACGCCCTCGTTGGTCTCGAAGCCGTCCATCTCGACCAGGAGCTGGTTGAGGGTCTGCTCGCGCTCGTCGTGGCCGCCGCCGAGACCCGCGCCGCGGTGCCGCCCGACCGCGTCGATCTCGTCCATGAAGATGATGCAGGGAGCATGCTTCTTCCCCTGCTCGAAGAGATCGCGGACCCGCGAGGCTCCGACCCCGACGAACATCTCGACGAAGTCCGACCCGGAGATGGAGAAGAAGGGAACGTTCGCCTCACCGGCGATCGCCTTCGCCAGCAGCGTCTTGCCGGTGCCCGGCGGGCCGACCAGGAGCACGCCCTTCGGGATCTTCCCCCCGAGCTTCTGGAACTTCTGCGGGTCCTTCAGGAACTCGATGATCTCCCGGAGCTCCTCCTTGGCCTCGTCTACCCCGGCGACGTCCTGGAACGTCACCTTGTTCTGCTTCTCCGAGATCAGCCGCGCCCGCGCCTTGCCGAACGAGAGCGCCTTGGCGCCGCCCCCCTGCATCTGGCGCATGAAGAAGATCCAGACGCCGATGAACAGGAGCATCGGGATCCACTGGAGCAGGATGGCGTACCAGGGGTTGCTGTCCGGCGGCTTGACGATGATTCGCACTCCGCGGTCGCGGAGCATCCGCACCAGGTCCGGGTAGTCGAGCGTGTAGGTCCGGAACGCGGAGCCGTCGGCGAGGCGTCCGTTCAGCATGTTCCCGCGGATCGTCACCTCTTTGACCTCGCCGGCTTCGACCTTGCGCAGGAAGTCCGAGAAGACGACGTCCTCCCGCGACGACTGGCTGGCGTTGTTGAACAGGTTGAAAAGCAGGATGACGATCAGCCCAATCACCATCCAGAGGGCCAGGTTCTTGTAGAACTGGTTCATCTGAGGGGCTTTCATGCTCCTGTCCCGGCGGCGCTTACCAAAGCATTATAACACAGGCAGTTCGGGCGACAAGGCGGCTAGGCCGCCGGGGGCCGCCGGGTCGGGTTCCAGGACCGCGATGTAGGACAGGTTCCGGTAGAGCCCCTCGAAGTCGAGCCCGTAACCGACCACGAAGTGGTTGGGAATGCTGAAGCCCAAGTAGTCGATCACGACTTCCTCTTCCCGTCGCTCCGCCTTGTCGAGGAGCGCGCAGAGCTTGAGGCTCCGGGGGTGGCGCGTCTGAAGGTTCCGCCTGAGGTAGTTGATCGTGCGTCCCGTGTCGATGATGTCCTCGACGAGGAGCACGTGGCGGTCCTCGATGCTGACCGACAGGTCGGAGGTGATCTTGACCACTCCGGAGGAACGGCTGCTCGTCCCGTAGCTCGACACCCCGATGAAATCCACGGTCGCCGCGATGTCGGTGGCGCGGATGAGATCGGCCAGGAAGATCACGGCGCCCTTCAGCACCCCGACCAGCAACGGGTCACGGCCGGCGTAGTCGCGGGCCACCGCCTTCCCGAGCTCGCGGACCCGTTCGGCGATCTCCTCCTGCGCGATCAGCACGCGTCCGAGGCGATGCGCCATCCCCCGGACTCCTACCGGGGCGCCAGGAAGGGCGTCAGCGCGCGCTCGCTCCCGAGCCGCTGCGAGACCTTCTCGGCTTCACTCCGGTTCGGGTAGCTCCCCACGCGCACGCGGTAGCGAACGCTTCCGTCCTGGCCGGTCGCCGTCGTGACGTAGGCGTGATAGCCCGCGGCTGCGAGCGACCGCTGGAGCGCCTCGGCCTGATCCCGACTCCGGTAGGCGGCGACCTGGACGGTCCACGGGTGGACCGCGACGCCCTCGCCGGGAGCCTTTCCCTCGGAGGGGGGCGTTGCCCCCCTTCCGAACCTCCCCCCGTCCGATTGCGCCGGCCGGACGGGTACCCAGGCGGGGTACCCACGCGAACGCGTGGGTCTCCCGGGTGCGCCTTGGGCTTGGGTGGGCGCTCGACCCGCGGCGCCCCCGGATAGCGCGCCCGCGGGCCCCTCGCTCGTCGGAGGTTCGTTCTTCGCCGGGACCGCCGGCTCAGGCTCTGTCAGCGTCGGAGGCTTCGCCTCGGCGGGCCCGCGCCCGCGCCTGGGCGGCGCCGGAGCCAGGGGCGCGGTGAGGGTCTGGTAGAAGGTCAGCTTCTCCTGGATCTGTGGCGGCTTCCCGACATCCCGGTCCTTGAGGCCCCGCGCTGCCGAGTGGGCCGGGCGCCGCTCCTTCTCGTGGCCCGGCGCCCAGTGGCGTCCCACGAGGAGACCCAGAAAGAAGGTCAGCGACAGGATGATCAGGGACGTGAGGACGAGCACGGCGCCCGGACGACGGCCGGGATGAACCCGGTGGCCGAGCGTCGCGCTGCGGGCCGGCATCACATCTTCTCCGGCGCCGACACGCCGAGCAGCTCGAGGCCGTTTCGGATCACCTGCCCCAGGGCCGCGGCGAGGGCGAGGCGCGCCTGGGTCAGCGCCCGATCGTGCGAGATCACGCGGTGCCGGTTGTAGTACGGGTGGAAGACCGCGGCCAGCTCCTGGAGGTAATAGGCGAGCCGGTGGGGCTCGAGCGTCCGAGCGGCACCGGCCACGACGTCGGGAAACTGCAGGAGCCGCTTGATGAGGGTCAGCTCCTCCGGGAGGACGAGCCGCGACAGGTCGACGCTCGCCCATTCGGGGACGGCGAGCTTCTGCTGCTTCAGGTGCTGGAAGAGGCTCGACACGCGCGCGTGGCAGTACTGGACGTAGTAGACCGGGTTCTCGGCGGATTGCCGTGTCGCTACCTCGAGGTCGAACTCGAGCGGGCTGTCGTGGCGGTGCGTGAGGAAGGTGAAGCGGGCGGCGTCCCGGCCCACCTCCTCGATCAGCTCCTCCATCAGGACGAACTCCCCTCGTCGCTTGGACATGCGCACTGGCTGGCCCCCTCTTAGGAGCGTTACCAGCTGGACGATGAGAACCTGGATGGCCTCGGCGGGCTTGCCGAGCGCGAGCATGGCTGCCTTGATGCGTGGGACGTACCCGTGATGGTCCGGCCCGATGAGGTCGATCAGCCTGTCCACGTCCCGGAACTTGAAGAGGTGGTAGGCGATGTCCGCCGCAAAGTAGGTCAGCTCGCCGTCGGATTTGACGAGGACCCGGTCCTCGTCGTCGCCGAAGCGCGAGGCGCGAAACCAGAGCGCACCCTCGGCCTCATAGACGAGGTCCCGCACCCTGAGAAGCTCGATGGTTTTCTCGGGGAGGCCGGGCTTCCGGATCTGGAGATCTTCGGAGACCCAGCGGTCGAACTCCGCGCCGTACTCCCTGAGCACGCGCTCCTGCTCTTCTCGGATCCGACGGACAGCGTACCGGCCGAACTGCTCCAGGCGGATTGCCTCGGGCTCGGAGAGCGAGCGCGACCCCTCCTCGGCAAGGTACTCCCGGGCCAGGTCCACCAGATACTCGCCCGGATACCCTTCCTGGGGAAGCTCAACGACTTCCCCCAGGGCCTGGCGGACGCGCGCTTCCAGGGAGCGCGCCAGCATCGTCGCCTGATTGCCGGCATCATTGACGTAGTATTCGGTGAAGACGGCGGCGCCCTGGGAGCGCAGGATGCGCGCAAGGGCATCGCCCACAGCCGCGGCCCGGGCGTTGACGATCACCAGCGGGCCCGT